>JBCCNR010000083.1:0-7063 GCA_039025725.1 Pseudomonadota bacterium
CAAAAAGAAGAAAGCCTCTAAAACCAGGAGAAGCCGCCATACACTACAATAGTTACAAAACACTAGAAGATATTAATGAACTTAAATTGTCAGGAAATATGCAAGAATTCCGTGCATTGAAATATTGGGTTAGGACGGAATTGACAAAAGAACAAGAATCTAGAACTGTAAGTCAATTTCTTGCGCATTGGTATAATAAATATATTATAGGCTCAAGAGAAAGTGAATTAAAAAAAGTCAGAGAGACATATAATCAAATAAAAACACCTGATCAACTAATGACCCTCGATAGGAACTCAATGGGAAGTTTGGAGCGTTGGATTAGAAAATACATCAATAAAAAATTAGAAAATGGAGAATTTTATGTTAACGATTTTCTTAGAACTGCATATCATGATACTGTAGACACTTCTTATTACATATTTAAGGAAGTTCTGGGCACACGGAAGCTAGCAATTGAGCTATATTTAAGTCAACAGAAGCAAGATAAATCATCTAATTTAGATCATTCTAGTGAAGATGCTAAACGGCAATTATCAAGTGATGAGCAACAACCAAAGAGAAGGACAAGAAGTGCCACGAAGGCTACTACTCAGCCATCACCGAATGATGAGCGATCAGATGGCCCTAATAGCAAGAGGGTAAGAACAGAGCCACCTGTAATTACAGATAAAGCGTTAGACTATCTTTGGGAGCTACATCGTCAAGGTAAACACGGACTACTAGATCAAGTAGGAAGTCGTTTAGAAAATAAGCTTTTTGCGATGCCTTTCGATGAAACACCACCCACTACCCCATGATGTTATATCCACCATCGATAAATACAACATTTCCTGTTACATTTTTTGCCATGTCACTGGCCAGAAAAGCGGTGGTATAACCAACATCTTCGATAGATGTCAGTTGATGTGTTGGGGCCTTTTCAGCAGCTTGTGTTAGCAATGTTTCAAAACTTTTCAAGCCACTGGCCGCGCGGGTTTTAAGCGGTCCGGGTGAAATTGCATGAACGCGTATTGATTTGGGGCCAAGCTCTGCGGCAAGATAACGCACTGCGCTCTCAAGAGCCGCCTTAACCGGTCCCATCATATTATAATGTCCCAAAACACGCTCTGAGCCATAATAAGTCATGGTAAATAATGTTCCACCATCTTGCATCAAAGGCTCCGCTAGCTTTGCCATGCGTATGAAAGAATGACAGGAAATATTCATTGCCGTCAGAAATCCATCAAGTGAGCAATCAACCACTCTGCCCTGCAAATCATCTTTCGGGGCAAAAGCAATCGCATGCACAATAATATCTAATTTGCCCCATTTTTTCTCAATTTCAGCATAGACAGCTTCCAGACTGCCTTCCTGTGTGACATCACATGGCATGAAGATAGGCGCAACCAAATTTTCCAACAAAGGGGCGACAAAATCTCGCGTGCGTTCTGTCTGATAAGTTATGGCAAGCTCGGCACCCAAATCTGAAAAAGCTTTTGCGCATCCATAAGCGATTGAATGTTCATTCGCGACACCGATAATCAAAGCTTTTTTGCCCTTTAAAAGGTCATGAACGGGGCGATTTATTGCAATATTGCTTTTATCTTCTAATTTTTCCATCGTCATTATTATATTTTAACCATTACCATCTTCATCATCGAGTAAAATTCTGCGGGCATCTCCCTCAGGGTCATCAAATTGTTTGTTTTTCATACACCAGATAAAACCAAAAACACCTAACCCTCCCAGACAAAGCGCAACAGGTATTAAAAAAAGTAAAATCTCCATCTGGAACTCATTTTAAAAACTGATGCCAAGCGGCGTAAATTGTACCTCAAGACCATCTGCCGAAAGCTGCGTAAGCTTCTCTGTCGAAAGCTGCGTCACATGACATCCAGCAACAGCGCGTTTTGCAGCGGCAAGTGCATACCCTCTATCGCCAGAAATATATGTGACATTCCCCTGTAAACGCCCGGTTTTATCAAGTGCAAATCCGACTTTGACAGGTTTCTTTGCTCCGCCCTGATATTGCTCCCAGCAGGGTCTTAGGCTTTCAATAATCTTATTCTTATCAGACCAGGACAACCCCCCACCAAGCTTTTGCGATGGCGCTGCGGTCTGTTTGCTCTTTTTTCCAACTGACCCAGTCGCCTCCCCAGAGCTTTTCTTTGATATAATCTTTGCAACCTCATTATCAGCCTGACCAGCCTTTTTTCGATCAGTGGCTTGCTTATCTTCTAAAGCCTTTAACTTATTTGCAATCCGCTCCTCAAGTAGGCGCTTTTTCACCCCTTCTTGTGCTTTCTTTTTCTTAGCAATCAAAGCCTCACGTTTTTTCTTTGCCGCAAGCTCTTTCTTACGCTTTTCCTCTTTCTCACGTTTCTTTTTCTCGGCGAGCTCTTTTTTACGTTTAGCTTCCTCTTCGCGTTTCTTCTTTTCAGCTAACTCTTTTTTGCGAATATCTTCCTGTTTTTTCTTTTCTGCAATTTCTTTCTGACGCTGTTCTTCCTCAAGCTTGCGTTTTTCCGCAAGCTCTTTTTGACGTTTCACTTCTGCTTCTTTGCGTTTTTCCTCAGCCAGCTTTTCTGCTTGTGCAATTTTGTCAATTTTCTCTTTCATGCCAATATTTTGACTAAGCGCCTTGCCTATATTTTCTTTTTCTGGCTTTTCTGCAAGACGTTCTTTAGCTGATTTTTGAGTGACCGTTTCAAAACCGCCCGTTAAATCAAAATCAATCGTGATCTCTCCCTGTGGAGGCTCTGGTAATTTGGGAATAGAAAATAAATCCGTCGCAACCCAGATCAAAAGAGCCAGATGCAATGCAAAAGACAGGCAAAAACTTAAAATATCACCCCGAATATACACATTGAGACCCTTATATAATAAAATTACTCATCTCTATCGGTAACCAGACCAACTTTTTTAAACCCTGCAATATTCAACTCCGCCATGACTTTCATCACATGACCATAATTTACATCATTATCCGCACGTAAGTAAAGCTTGGTCTCCTTGCTCTCACCGCGCACAGCCTGCAATATAGATAATTTCTCTGCCAGATTTTCAAGCGCAATCTCTGCTTTTTGGATATAAACCGCACCATCTTTCTTAACAGATATGCTTAAAGGCTCATTTTGCGTCGATGGCATTGCTTTTGCCCGCGTTTTTGGCAAATCAAGCGGCACACCAACCGTCAACATCGGTGCAGCCACCATAAAAACAATTAATAAAACCAACATCACATCCACAAAGGGTGTCACGTTAATCTCACTCACCACACCATAATTGCGACCAGAAAAACGACCAGAATATTTAGATTTACGACCACCGCCAGATGCAACTGATGCTCCCATATTCCCCTCCTATGCAGCCTGAGCGACCTGTGTTTTCATCAAATGCCTGGCAATAACGCCTTCTAGCTCTTCAGAAAAAGCCTCTAATTTTGCCGTATATCCACCAATCAAATGATTGATTTTATTATAAGCCATCACTGCCGGAATTGCCGCAATCAGACCTAATGCCGTCGCAAAAAGCGCCTCCGCAATGCCGGGCGCTACAACCGTCAGGCTCGTATTGTTAGAATTGGCAATCGCTGTAAAGCTGTTCATAATCCCCCAAACAGTTCCAAATAACCCCACAAAAGGCGCAACCGCACCCACTGTCGCTAGAAAAGGTGTGCGCCCCTCAAGGGCTTCATGTTCGCGGTTAAAAACCAAACCTATCACAGATCTCACACGTTCAATAATGAAGTGCGCATTGAAATTCTCTTTTAATAGCCGATCACGCTCTCTGACAGTCGCGATAAATAAACGTGCCGCCGGATGATGGGCCTGCCCCTTCACATCATCATAAAGATTCTCAACCGAACCACCAGCCCAGAATTTTTCTTCAAAAGATTTTAATTGCTGATTTGTCTTTTTTAGGAAAATAAAACGCTCAATGATAATTGCCCAACTCATGACAGAGGCCATAAAAAGCGCAAACATCACAGCCTTGACCACAATATCAGCCTTCATAATTAAGCCCCATATGGAAACATCCTGCTGCAATGCCATTTGAGAGACCGCAGAAATTTGCTCTGGGTTTAACGGTTCCATAAATTATCCCTTTACCATATCATATTATATCTTCGAGAAATCAGCCAAACGATGTGCAATATCTCGCAAATAAGCTAGCATCTTTAAACGATTCACGCGAAGCTCTTCTTTATCACTATTGATGATTATATTTTCAAAAAAATCAAAAACAACATTTTTCAAACCACTAAAAACGATCATAGCCTCTTCATAGGCTTCTTGCCTAAGATGATCTTGAATGTCTTTATCTGCCGCCTGTAAGGTTGTAAAAAACTTTCCCTCCAAAGGATCAGCAAAAAGCCCCGAATTCACCTGAATATCATAAGTCATCTGATCTTTGCTCTCCTCTGCTTTGAGGATGTTTACAGCCCTCTTATAGGATTCAAGCAATATTCGACCCGCATCTGACCCAAGAAATGCATTTAAAATCTGCGCATATGTCACAATCTTTGCAATATCTAACGGCGCAAAACATAAAAGCGCATCTATCACACGATGATCAATATCCTGATCACGCAAATAAACTTTCAAACGCTCTGTGATGAAAATAAGCAAATCTGCCTTCTGCACATCTGATATCTGCACCATATGATGCGCCGCAACAGCATCAATTAAAGCAGGCAGGCTATATGAAATATTATTCTCACTCAGCAAACGGATAAGCCCAATCGCCGCACGCCTGAGAGCATAAGGATCTTTTGAACCCGTCGGCTTTGCATCTATCGCCCAAAAGCCTATCAATTGCTGCAGCCTATCAGCAAGGCCCAAAGCAATCGTCACAAGCCGATCCGGTACAACATCATCCGGCCCAGCGGGCAGATAATGATCTTTGATAGCATGTGCAATATCCTGATCTTCATTCGCAGCAATAGCATAATAATATCCCATAATGCCCTGTAATTCAGGAAATTCTCCGACCATTTCTGTCATAAGATCAGCCTTACAGAGAGAAGCCGACCTTATGGCCTTCTCTCTATCCGCTCCTATCTGCGTCGCAATTTCTGCGATGCTTGCAGTTAAATTCTGTACGCGCAATGCCTGCGAGCCCATATCAGCATGATAAGTCACATTTTGCAGCATTTTACTATGTTCTGATAAAGGCTTTTTAAGGTCTAAATCATAAAAATACTTCGCATCCGCTAACCTTGCCGCCAACACACGCTGATTGCCTTTTAAAATCTGTGCTCCGCCATCTCTGGCCTTAACATTGGCAATAGTGATAAATTTTGTAATTTTCTGCGTATGCTTATTATAAACAGAGAAATATTTCTGATGCACACGCATAGATGTATCCAAAACCTCATTGGGCAGAGATTGAAACTCTTCTGCAATATCTCCTATCAACACGGTAGGATATTCCACAAGCCCAGTGACCTCTGATAAGAGCTTCTTCTGATTGCCTTCACAAAGCCACTCTAAATTTGCAGCTTCAAGGTCTTGTTTCAGGGCCTTATCAATCTCTTTGAGAATAATGGCTTCGCGCGCATCATGATCAAAAACAACATGGGCATCCGCCAATATCTGAGCATAATCAGCAAAATTTTTAACAGCTTTCTTGCTGTTATCCATAAAATGATGCCCATATGTGCATGCCTCGGATGAAACATTCTCTAGCTGAAGAGATATAGCCTCACTGCTCTTCTCATCTGATAAAAGACATAAGACATTATGCAAAGGGCGCACCCATTGTAGCTTTCCACTGCCCCAACACATAGATTTTGGCCATGGGAATTTCTGAATAATCTCTGGCATAAAATCTGCGATGATATCTTTTGTATCTCTGCCTTCTTTAAAGATATATGCAAAGTAAAATTGCCCCTTTGGCGTTTCCTTCTCCTCCAGATCGTCAAGCTTTAGGCCTGTACTGCGCAAAAACCCTTCAATCGCTTTATCAGGAGCCCCAACCTTTGGTCCGCGCCTTTCTTCTTTTATATCATCCGATTTTAGTGGAAGCTGATCCAAGACCAAAGTCAAACGCCGCGGACCATAAAAATGACGCACATTATCAAACTTCAAACCATGAGCCTTTAACTTTTCACACACAGATTGCTCAAGATGTAAAGCCGCATTTTTCTGCATACGCGCAGGGATTTCCTCAGAGAAAAGCTCTATCAGTAACTCAGCCAATGCCATATCCTCCAGCTTCTGTCCTTAAATATGCCTCGCCACATTTTTTAGACAATGCACGCACGCGCAAAATATAGCTTTGACGCTCTGTGACAGAAATCACTCCCCTTGCATCAAGAAGATTGAAAATATGTGATGCTTTGATGCAATAATCATAAGCCGGCAAAACCATCATATGTTTCTCATTTTCTCCATTATGACCAGCCTGTAAAATTGCATCACACTCCGCCTCAGCATCAGCGAAATGCTGAAATAATATGTCAGTATCAGCTTGCTCAAAATTATATCGGGAATATTCCTGCTCATTTTGCAAAAATACATCCCCATAAGTCACACCATCATTATATGCAAGGTTATAGACATTTTCTACGCCCTGAACGAACATAGCCAATCTTTCCAGACCATAAGTGAGCTCTCCTGTGACCGGAGCACAGTCAATTCCGCAACATTGCTGAAAATAAGTAAATTGCGAGACCTCCATACCGTCACACCAGACCTCCCAGCCAAGCCCCCATGCGCCCAGTGTTGGACTTTCCCAATCATCCTCAACAAAACGAATATCATGCATATCAGACGCAATACCGATAGCATTTAAAGAATTTAAATAGAGTTGCTGTATCTCTTTCGGGGAAGGCTTTAGAACAACCTGAAACTGGTAATAATGCTGTAATCTGTTTGGATTTTCTCCGTAACGCCCATCAGAAGGCCGCCGTGACGGTTGAACATAAGCGGCATTCCATGTTTTAGGCCCAAGCGAGCGCAATGTTGTCGCCGGATGAAATGTGCCGGCCCCAACCTCCATATCATAGGGTTGAAGGATCACACAGCCATGCTGCGCCCAATATGTTTGCAGAAACAAAAACCATTGTCATTTCAGG
>JBCCNR010000084.1:0-7025 GCA_039025725.1 Pseudomonadota bacterium
CCTTTTGCGCGCATATGAGCCATCATTCTGAAGCCACCATGCATTACAATTATCTGTAAAATAGGCTGGAAAAATATGCTCTATGATCTGTTTTTTGACATTTATATCTTCAATTGGGACAAGAGACTCAACCCGGCGGTCAAGATTACGTGGCATCCAATCTGCCGAAGAGATAAATATCTTATTTTGCTCTGATCCATAATCACCGCCATTGGCAAAAACAACCATACGCGCATGTTCCAGAAAGCGCCCGACCAAAGACACCACATGAATATTCTCGCTTAAGCCCTTTACACCGGGTTTCAGGCAGCAAATTCCACGAATATTGAGATAAATATGCACTCCAGCGCGCGCAGCATAATATAAAGCATCGATAATTTCAGGGTCCACAAGAGAATTCATCTTTGCAACCATAAAGGCCGGTTTACCCTGTCTGGCGTTTTTTATCTCAGTTTGAATGAGATCAAGCAGCTTTGACTTAAGAGTAATCGGAGAAACAGACATTTTCTCAAGATTTTGTGGCGGAATATAACCCGTCACAAAATTAAAAATTTTGATCGCATCGCGCCCAAGAGCCTCATTTGCTGTAAAAAAAGAAATATCTGTATATATTTTCGCCGTTTGAGGATGATAATTCCCCGTACCAATATGAGTATAAGTTCTCAAATGAGCCCCTTCTCGTCTTATAATCGTCGCAAGCTTCGCATGTGTTTTCCACTTCATAAAGCCAAAGACCACATGAGCACCTGCGCGTTCTAAGGCTCTGGCTTGTCTGATATTCGCAGCCTCGTCAAATCTGGCTTTTAGCTCAACAATCGCCGTGACATTTTTTCCATTCTCCGCGGCCTCAATCAGAGCTTTCACAATAGGACTATCTTCAGATGTTCTATAAAGTGTGAATTTTATCGCCACAACGTCAGGATCATCCGCCGCCTGCTGCAAAAACTGCACAACTGAATCAAAGCTTTCATAAGGATGATGCACAAGAAAATCATTGGCAGCAACGGCCTTGAAAATATCACCACCATAATCTCTTATGCGCGCTGGCATACGCGCTGAAAAGGGTTTGAATAATAAATCATGGCGCTCTTTGACGATTAATTCCTGTAAAGATGATAAGCCAACCATCTGATCCACCATAATAATCGCATCACCCGGCAGAGAATATTCATCTATAATAATTGCCTGCAAATAAGGAGGCATCTTTTTTAAGATTTTAAGCCGAACAATATCGCCTCTATTGCGTTTCCGAAGCGCCGTTTCAAATTCTCGTACCAGATCTTCAGCTTCCTCTTCAATGTCAATATCCGTATCGCGCAGGATTTTAAACATTCCAATATCGATCTGTGCATGTTTGGGAAATAATCTATCACTATGTCTGGCGATAATATCCTCGATCGCGATAAAGCGTATCTTATCCGATGGTAACCTATAAAAACGCTTTAAAGATAAAGGAATAGGAATGATAATATCTTTCGCCGCAACACCCTCAAATGACCGCAATGAGAATGTTAAAGCAATCCCCTCATGTGGAATAAAAGGAAAAGGATGGGCAGGATCAATCGCAAGCGGCGTCAGCAAAGGGAAAATCTCATTTTCAAACAAATCCCCGACATAATCTTTCTCATCAGAGGTCAGATCATCACATGTCACCAATGTCACGCCCTCTTTTTTAAGCTCAGCATTGAGCTCGGCGAAAATACGCTGCTGATCTTCCATAATGATCGCAGTTTTATGATAAATTTGCTTAAGTTGCTCTGATGGCGTTTCTCCGCGCATATTACGCATATTATTGCGTTGCTTCGCGATCTCCATCAAGCCTGCAACCCGAACAGAGTAAAACTCATCCATATTCGAAGCCGATATAGACAGAAAACGCAATCTTTCAAATAAAGGATTATCTTTATTGCGTGCCTCTTCTAAAACACGCTGATTGAAAAGCAACCAGCTTATTTCACGATTATTATAACGGTCGGCAGGTAGAGACGTGTTTTTTTCTTTATGTTTCATAATTATTGCTGAGAGATCTTTGGAAGTAGTATCAGCTTATACCGAATCCCATAAAAATTCATTAAACATATATAGTTAACCCACTACAAAATAGTCCCTATTTTGTAGTAAGAACGCTAAGCTATCGCTTGCGTCACAAAGCCACGCCAATGGCTTTGTGGATAGCGAATAGACTTTTTTAAAGTCAATTCGCTATAAACCTTGACGTTGTTGACATTTGGAATATCTTTAGTGAAATTTTTAAAGGGATATTACCAATGAGCATTTTACGCGACTTTGATGATAAATGTGATGATCTCATACGCTTTGTAATGGCGCGGTCTGGGCTGGCGATTGCCGTCATTTCTATAATTTCCCTCAGTTTTTTTACGCTGCTCGCGATATATTTGCCGCTTCTGAGTGATGGAGAAGCTCATTTTATTGCTTCACTGAAACAGATGATAACGGAAGATACTTTTAAAATAGATCACGGTCACCTCACAGGTCTTTTGAGCTATTGGGTCAATATTCCGATCTTACATCTTTTGGGATATGATCAAATTTTTTCATATAGAATTTTGCCTGTCATAGGCGCTTTTCTATTTGTTTTAGCAAGCTTTCTCATCGGAAGGCGTATTTTCGGACGCGAAGCAGGATTCTTAGCAGGCCTTTTTGCTTTATTGCCACTTGTCACTGTGAGTTCTTTGCTTAGCTCTGGCATTGCAATGCCAATTGCAGGACTTATCGTCCTAAATTACTATGCACAATCATGCCTCTGGCGCCGGACAGAGCTCAACAAGCCCAATTCATTCGTCAATCGGCACTTTTTTATCTTCTGGGTAAGCCTCGCTTTAGCATGTCTTTTAAGTGGCGTAAGTCTCTTTTTTATTATCATTCCCTTGATTATATTATCATTCTCACGCAGAGACATATCATGGCTCGCTCCGCTACAAACACATTACGGGCTGCCAATTACAGCTTTCCTGATCGTACCGCCTATTCTATATTTTATATCCGACTATACGCTTTGGGATATTTTTCTAGGAGATGATCAGCTTTTATCTGCTTTCTCGCTTGAGAATTATCAAACATACTGGCCATTTTCCTACCTGACTGGTGCGGGGTTCTATATGTGGCCTCTCATTATTCTATTGCCAATATCTTTATGGTTTGCACTGAAACACCGCGATGATGATCGCTTTCAATTCTGCTTGCTGGCCTTTATACCATTATGGCTTTTGCTTGAAGCTCTACCGATCAAACATATCTGGCTTGCACTGCCGATTGTGGCTTTGATTGCGGTGGTTATGGCTGGCTTTTTTGTGCAATATGTCAACCGTGAGCGAGACCTCTCACGCGGGGTATATCTGGTCACGGTTTCTCTTTATTGCCTGATAAGCCTTTTGATAGCGATAAAACTGCCTTACAGCGCATATTATCTGGGGGCTGAGCATGATATCTGTCTTTATATCCTTGTTTCTCTTTCAATTCTTGTGGCCCTTTTTAATGTCATATGTTTTTCTGAAAAAATGATGCATGCTCTTGTGGTTGGCCTTCTGGTGCAGATCATGCTTTTGGTCCCCTATTACGGAATTAAGACAATTCCGGAAATGCGTTTTGTGAATTATATTCCTGCAGTGAAGCAAGCTATCACAAAAAGCGAATGTTCAGAGAATGCGCTTATTTTTGCAGGCTTTAAAGACCCTAAGCTCAATTTTCATTTTGCAGGTAAAGCGCGTTTCTTGTCTATCTCAGAGGCATCAGCGCAATATTTGACTGCAACTCCTTGCACATTATTTTTTGTAAATGGAGCATTGAATAATGATCTCAAGGCTTCACCAGATGATAAAATAATGGTTTTC
Source organism: Pseudomonadota bacterium (assembly GCA_039025725.1). GTDB lineage: Bacteria > Pseudomonadota > Alphaproteobacteria > JBCCNR01 > JBCCNR01 > JBCCNR01. The sequence goes on from JBCCNR010000084.1 coordinate 3,852, forward strand.
AACAGCCAGAACTTTGAGACAACATCACTTAACTTATACCAAGCGCCTTAATTCATTGTCGATATTGTACCTATCATAAGTATTATATATCAAGCACCTTAAAGTGATTTTTTCTCTCACGCCAGTTGGCTTCCGCCAACGGCTCCGAGGGGGCGCGCAACGATGCGCGACGCCCAGTCGGGCGCTCTACCAAAAGCACTTCATCAAAAATCATTTAGAGCTTTTGGTATTATATAAAAGGTGATTGATTTTATCTAAAATTGTAAATAGATTTTACGCTTTTTTTTGATGTTTATGATATTTTCCAACAGGATATATGATTTATTTCTGGGAAAAATATGAGCTACGATCCTGTTGTTTGGGCGTTTATCGGCATTACCCTCCTTTCAATTGAGGCATTTGCAATACAAGGGATGGGCATATTATTTACTGGTTTTGCAGCCATTTGTGTTGGAGTGACTGTTTATAATGATATGGAAGCTCTGGATGGTGATATCGGATCACAATTAAGCTATTTCTTTGGCTATACATTGATGTGGGGTGCGCTTTTATGGATGCCACTCAGACATTTTATCGGATATGCGCGTGAAGATGAATTTAAAAATATCGTAGGAACTTTTGGCGTTGTTCATAGGACTTTTGGACGTGACGAAGTTGGATATATCAACTGGTCGGGTTCGATTGTAAAATGTAAGATTGATGAGAAAAGCGCTGCGCAAGAATTACAAGAAAAATCTCACGTTAAGGTCACAGAGGTCATTGACGGAATTTATATGGTCAAACCTGTACGTGAAGAAATGGATAATTTCAAAGATCGTGATACTTTACTCCGTGAGCAAGAAGAGCAAAAGCAGCGTGAGCGCGAACTCGCCGCTGCCGAAGCGGAGAAAGCCGCCAATGCTGCGCCAATTAATGGCATAAATCCGGGAAGCGATCCCAATGGCATGAAGCAGATGTTGCAAGATCGCAAATAAACTTCTTGTACTTTTTGATAAGATATCTCATAAAAACACATCTAATAGAGAAAGGTTTTTATGGAATCGCAAGGTGTTTTTCTTTTAGCCATTATACTTTTTATTCCGGTGCTTATAATTTTTATGGGCATAAAAATTGTGCCGCAGCAGGAAGCATGGGTAGTAGAGTTTTTGGGTAAATATGATCGTGTGCTCAATCCAGGTTTGAATATTATTATTCCCTTTGTGCAATCGGTTGCTTATAAATTTTCTCTCAAAGAGCAAGTTGTTGATGTCACCGAGCAAGTGGCTATAACGCAGGATAATGTCAGTTTAAAAATAGACGGGATACTTTATATCCGCGTTATTGATCCGAAGCTTGCGGCTTATGGCGTGAGTGATCCTTTTTATGCGGTATCACAGCTTGCGCAAACATCTATGCGATCTGAGATTGGGAAGATTTCACTGGATCGTACTTTTGAAGAGCGTGAATTGTTAAATTCCAACATTGTGACAGCGATTAATGAGGCCTCACAGCAATGGGGGACGCAATGTATGCGATATGAGATAAAAGACATCACTCCTCCGCCGAGTATTTTGAATGCAATGGAATTACAAATGACCGCAGAGCGCAAGAAACGTGCGGAGATATTAGAGTCTGAAGGTCAGAAAACATCACAAATTAATCTTGCGGAAGCGCGTAAGAGAGATATTGTCTTGCAATCTGAGGCTTCACGTGAAGATCAGATCAATCGTGCGAAAGGGGAAGCAGAGGCAATCCGCGCAGTCGCAGAGGCCACGCGCGATGGTATCATCAATGTTGCGGAAGCGATAAACAAGCAAGGCGGAGAAGAAGCTGTCTCTTTGCGGATAGCAGAGCAATATGTTGAGGCTTTTTCTAAGCTTGCGCGGACCAATAATACAATTTTGCTGCCGTCTAATTTACAGGATACAGGGTCGATGGTCGCGAGTGCTCTTGCGGTTTTTGATAATATTAAAAACACTCCACGCACAAATGTGCCTAAGCCTCCTTTTGGTGGGTAATCATTCATTTATGGAAAATGGAAAATTCACTTTTGTGACTTTATCAGAAGATCAGGCAGGACGCAGGCTTGATAAAATTCTGAAGAGCTATTGTCCCTTTTTATCGCAGGGAGAGATTGAGAAATCTTTGCGCTCGAAAATGGTCAGGCTCAATATGAAAAAAGCTAGGTCAGATATAAAGCCAGAGATTGGAGATATTCTACGTTATCCTGCTTTCTGGGATAAAAATGTCAAAAAACTGCCCAATAAAAAAATCTCCAAAGAGTTGCCAAAAGATTATATTCTCTATGAAGATAAGGCGATTATGGTTTTGAATAAGCCCTCTGGTTTGGCAGTTCAGGGCGGCAGCGGCACTGAGCATCACCTTGATCAAATGCTAGAGAGCTTGCCAAAACGCAATTCTTATCGTCCATCTTCGGTACATCGTTTGGATCGTGATACGTCAGGCTGTTTGTTGATTGCAAAAAAGCGCAATATTGCAGCCACATTAGGAGAATATTTTCGATCGCGTCAGATTGATAAATTTTATGTTGCTGTTGTGAGTGGACTGCCTGATCAAAATGCAGGACTGATAGATAAGGCCATTATAAAGTCACGATTACGCGGCCCAAATGAGATTTGTCATATTGCCGATGAAGATCAGGATGGTGCGCAAAAAGCCGAGACACTCTTTCTTGAGCTTGACAGGTCAGAAGCATATCGGGCTTCGCTTATGCTTTTAAAGCCTTTAACGGGGCGAACACATCAATTGCGCGTACATATGCAATCTCAGGGGCATCCTATCCTTGGGGATAATAAATATGGTTCAGAAACGCGTGACTTTTTATCACATCATAATCTTAAAAAAATATTATATTTACATGCGATAAAAATAAGCTTTATTCATCCTGAAGATAATAATCAAGTAACGTACAATGCACCACTCCCTGATTATTTCAGCGAAATATTGCGAAAATTTGGCTTCTCAAAAGCAGCACTCTCAGACAAAGCCAATTATGATCTGCTGAATATAGATATGATGAAAACTTATTTTTAGTCTTTATGTCAAAAGCACTAAATAATTTTTGGTTAAGTGCTTTTGATAGAGCGCCCGACTGGGCGCCGCGCATCGTTGCGCGCCCCCTCGGAGACCCAAGGAAGTGTTCGCCTAAGCCAACTGGCGTGAGAGAAAAAAATC
>JBCCNR010000085.1:0-6968 GCA_039025725.1 Pseudomonadota bacterium
ATGCCAATATGATCCAAACCAGCCTGATGATACATCTTATCGGGCGTGTCTTGATCAATAAAAATATCAGGGAGAGTCATTGTTTTAAAACGACATTTTGTAAATAAATTTCTATCCTGCGCATAATCCAGAACAAAGCTGCCAAAACCTCCGCGCGCGCCTTCTTCTATGGTCATGATAAGATCATGCTGATCCGCGAGGCTTTCAATCAATTCATTATCCAGTGGCTTGGCAAATTTTGCATTCGCAACAGTAATATCATAACCAAATTGATCTTTGACAATATCCGCCGCCTTTATGGCCTCTGATAATCTTGCACCATAAGAGAGAATAGCGATTTTCTGACCCTGACGGACGATCTCTCCGCGGCCAATCTCTAAAATACGGCCTTTTTGCGGCAATTCTATTCCTGTTCCAGCACCACGCGGATAGCGTATCGCAGAAGGGCGATCATTAATATGAGTGGATGTTGCGATCATGTCAGCAAGGTCAGCCTCATGCGCGGCGGCCATCAAAATGAAATTTGGCAAACATCCCAAATATGCAATGTCAAATGATCCAGCATGAGTTGGCCCATCCGCGCCAACAAGACCTGCGCGGTCGATCATAAAGCGTACCGGTAAAGATTGAATTGCAACATCATGCACGATCTGATCATAAGCACGCTGCAAAAAAGTTGAGTAAATTGCACAATAGGGCTTAAACCCTTCTGTTGCCATGCCGGCGGCGAAGGTTACGGCATGTTGCTCTGCGATACCAACATCAAAAGCGCGATCGGGGAATGATTTCTGAAATTTATCAACGCCTGTTCCGCCGGGCATGGCCGCAGTGATCGCAACAATTTTATCATCGCTTTCAGCTTCTTTGATAAGATAATCCGCAAAGACAGATGTATATGATGGCGCCCCACCAGAAGATTTTTTCTGAATACCTGTCGCAGGATCAAATTGTGATACGCCGTGATATTTGTCGCAAGCGGCCTCGGCTGGCGCATATCCCTTCCCTTTCTGCGTAACCACATGCAATAGAACAGGGCCATCCTCATTGTCACGTAGATTTTCCAGAACAGGGATAAGCGTATCAAGATCATGCCCATCTAACGGGCCATAATAGTGAAAGCCCATTTCTTCAAACCAGGTTCCACCAACAGCTATGCCTTTTGTATATTCTTCTATCTTCCGGGCAGTGCGCTCAGCGCCATGACTGATAGCGCTGGCAAATTTTGCAACCTGATCGCGGAATTTATGATAAGCACGGCCCGACCATAATTTGGTCAAATAGTCACTCATGGCGCCAACAGGGGGCGCAATAGACATATTATTATCATTCAAAATGACAATGAGCTTTTTCTTCAAAGCACCAGCATTATTAAGTGCCTCATAAGCCATGCCGGCACTCATGGCACCATCACCAATCACAGCAATTGCGTGTTTATCTTGCTGCTGATTTAATTCAGAGGCAACAGCAATCCCCAAAGCCGAGGAAATTGACGTTGATGAATGTGCCGCTCCAAATGGGTCATATTCGCTTTCATCTCTTTTTGTAAAGCCAGAGAGGCCGCCACCCTTACGGAGTGTATGTATACGATCTTTGCGCCCAGTAAGAATCTTATGCGGATAGGCCTGATGTCCGACATCCCAGACAATTTTATCATAGGGTGTATTGAAAACATAATGAAGTGCAACTGTGAGCTCAACAACCCCAAGCCCCGCACCCAAATGCCCCCCTGTCTGCGAGACAGCTTGTATCATAAGGTCACGAATATCTTGTGCAATCTGTGGGCAATCAGATTTTTTCAATGCACGTAAATCGGTGGGATAATCTATCCTGTCTAATGCAGTTGCAACATAATCTGTATCTAATATCTTCAAAATTCAGACCAAAATAAATGCGTTATATATCATGAGTATATGATCTTATAGTCGTTTTCTTGTCATTTGTATAGAATATTATTCAAGATTTACTGGTATATGCTCTGTACGCTGTTACAGTCATTATATTGTAAACGCACGCGATTTTCGACATATTCAGACAAAGTTTTACGTGATGCAAAATCATCGTAAGATACTGGATTATCCAAAGCAATCACGACCTCTATGGGGCCCATATTAAAAATATTTAACACATGTGGCACAAGGTCCATATCCCCATACCATGCGAGAAAAGGTCTTTTTTTGCGTCCGAGTGGCATACCATAATGGTTTTGATAATATATTGTTACAGGTTGGATAAGCGGCTTAATGTCGTCAAAAGGCTTTGCAACCGAAAAAAGTGAGGATTTAAAGCCTAAAACACGATTGCCATCATTGGATGTGCCCTCAGCAAAAAGAATAATATTCCTTTTCTGCGAGAGCCTTTTTGTGATTTCACCTGCTTGCTGGCCGACTTTCGTGCGATCATTACGTGAGACAAAAATTGTATTTTGCAATTTTGCAAGAAAGCCAAAAACTGGCCAGCCCGCAATTTCAGATTTTGCAACAAAATGACCATCAAGCACAGCGCCCAGAACAGAAATATCCAACCATGACCAATGATTTGCAACAAAAATAATCGGACCGTGATCTGGAATATTTCCTCTTATAGATACCTTAATGCGCATCGTCTTTAAAATCAGACGGTGAAAATTTTTTGGAATGATAAAAGCAGTTTTTGTATGTGAGTGTCTCAAGATATATTGAAAAAGTGCCAGTGGTAAAAGCAAAAATAACGACACACATAAGAGCAAAATCAGTCTGATTTTCATGATCTATTCATGGATTCCGCCGGGATGTGATAATCGTCTGCAAATTTCATCAAGCTCTTCAAAGCTGGAAAAAGAGACAACAACTTCTCCGGCGCCTTTTCTTTGCATATTAATCTCTGCTTTTGTGCCTAAAGCTGCTGCAAGGTCTGCCTCTAATGCAAGCGTATCAGCATCTTTCGAAGGTTTAGCCTTAGCCTGTTTTGATGATTGCTCTAAATCTTCTTGCCCGGCAATTTTTCTTTCTAACTCACGGACATTTAAACCACGCTTGACAATATCTTTGGCCAATTTGTCTGCAAGCTCCGGCTCTACGCCAGCGAGAACCTTCGCATGGCCCACAGAAATTTCACCACGCTCAAGCAAGTCTTTTAAACCATCCCCAAGCCTTAACATACGCAGCATATTCGCAATATAGCTACGGCTCTTGCCGACGCGAACGGCGATCTCATTTTGGGTCATGTCATAATCACTTACCAAACTTGCATAGGCCTTTGCTTCCTCAATAGGTGATAAATCTTGTCGCTGAATATTCTCAATCAAAGCCACTTGCGCAACATTGATCATGTCATAATCTTTTAAAATGACAGGAACCTCTTTCAAGCCCGCCATCTGTGAGGCGCGCCACCGACGCTCACCAGCGACAATCATATAGCCCTCTTCATCCTCTTTTTTGACGACAATTAAAGGCTGAAGAATACCAAATTCTTCAATAGAATCAGCAAGACCACGCAAAATATCAGCATCGAAAGCTTTTCTTGGCTGATCGGAATTTGGCTCAATCAATTCAATCGGACAGATGAATGAAAGTTTCTTTTCAATCTGTTGCTTCAAATGTGTTGCCTTATGCGCGAAACTCTGATCAGGGCCAGAGGGTAAATTTTCTATCTCCTGCTTCATCATCTCCGCCTCATTTTCAGCAGGCGACATATCTATTGCAGCACTCCCCTCCTGCGAGACCGCCATATTTGCAATATTTTGCGTAGCATCAGATGCAGGAGAATATTGAGCCGCAACTGGCGATTGACCAGCTATATCAGAACCACGTTTTGCTGCAATCTTAGGAGTTCCAACACGTGCTTCCCCCAGAAGCTCTGAGAGGCCCTTGCCCAATCTTCTTTTTTTATTTTGTCCCTGATTGTCATCCATTATCTCGCCCTGTTCTGAAATGTCTCAATATTAAATCACTTTATCAAATAAAAATATATTTCCTAAGTTACAATATCCACAGAAGGCTGTAACTCATGATATACAATCCGCAATCTTTTAATATGTTTTGGCTCAGCGTCAATAATATGAAACTCACATTCCTTAAAATATTCTATAATCTCCCCACGCTGCGGCACACGCCCCACAAAAGCCGTCACAAAACCACCAACCGTATCAACATCAATATCAGAAAGCTTATTTGAAAGATCAAAACCCGTCGCCTCTAAAAGCTCTTCTAATTCCAAACGCGCATCAACCTCATAGACCCCAGCCGCTTTCTCAGTGAACATTGTCATATCAAGACCATCATTCTCATCATTGATCTTCCCGACAATTTGCTCAATGAGGTTTTCAATGGTCACCATACCATCCGTACCACCATATTCATCAACAACCAATGCAATATGTATGTTCACAGATTGCATCTTTATCAATAAATCCCGAACAGAAACCGACCCCGGAACATAAAGAATATTGCGAATAATATGCTTTAAGGACTGATTGGATTTTCCTGCACGAATATCCAAATGTAAAGCCAAAGCATCCTTAACATGCACAAATCCTAAAGGATTGTCCAAACTATCCTGATAAACCGGTAATCTTGAATGCTGAGAACTTTTGAAAATCTCTAAAATGGTCTCAAGCGAGCTCTCACAATCTACAGCAGTAATATTCGCACGCTGAACCATCAAATCAGAAACGCGCAAATCCTTCAGAACCAAAACATTCATCAGCATTTGCTGTTCATTAGTTCCAATCGTCCCATCCTCCGAGACAATATCTTCTATGGCCTCGCGATAATCTGCTTCGCTAGATTTCTTAAACAAACGACTTAATCCCCCAAAAATTCCTTGAGTGTAAGTTTCTAAAGTAGATTTTGAGAACTTATCATATTGTGTCGAGGGCAAATCTTCTGCGCTATCCGGCACTTTTTCCAGTCTCCCTGTTACTTATATAATATAACCAGTTTTATCACAATAAACAGAATAAAAATGAAAATATTAAGCTTTATTTACCTCATAAGGATTTGCATAGCCAAAGGCCTTAAGAATATTAATCTCAAGTTGCTCCATATGCTGTGCGTCCAAATCATGAATATGATCATATCCCAAAATATGTAACATTCCGTGAATCACCATATGTGAAATATGCTCTAAAAATGGGATATTTGCATCCAGAGCCTCTTTTTGACAATAATCCCACGCCATCACAGCATCGCCAAAATGGATTTCCGGATCGTTAAGATAAAGTTTATCTCTGATCTCCTGCTGATCATATGTCGGAAAAGAGAGTATATTTGTCGGCTTATCCTGATCGCGCCATGTTCTATTCAAATCTTTTATCGCAGCATCATTCACACATGTGACACAGACACTATAAGCCTCTGAAGGTAAAGCCTCCATATCCCCCAGTAGGCCAGTCATTACAAAAGATTTAAACATAACATCTGCAAGATGATTTTTATGTGCATGAATAAAATCGTTCCAGACTGCATCTTCAATATTAAAAGATATCAGTAAGGGCCCCTTACGGCAGGTTAAAGGGTCATTATCATTTTCCGGAGAAAGGCGTGATGTACCAAAAAATCCATAAAAATTATCTTCTAAATCAGGATCTAACATGACACGCCCGTACCATGCGCATTATATGCACGTATTATCCGCGCAACAAGCGGATGCCTGACAACATCTGCATCAGAAAACTCTATAAACTCTATGCCCTCAACATCCTGAAGATAGTCTCTTGCCTGAAGCAGACCAGATTGTACTTTAGCTGGCAAATCAATCTGCCCCGGATCGCCATTTATCGCCATCCGCCCCTTTTCGCCCAAACGCGTTAAAAACATTTTCATCTGCGCAGCAGTGGTATTTTGTGCTTCATCAAGTATCACAAAAGATTGCGCCAATGTGCGCCCACGCATAAAAGCCAATGGAGCAATCTCAATCTGTCCAGCTTCGATCATTTTTTCAAAAATCTCGCCCGGCAACATATCATTCAATGCATCAAAAAGAGGGCGCAAATATGGATCAACTTTTTCTTTTAAATCTCCCGGAAGAAAGCCTAAATTCTCTCCAGCTTCCACCGCCGGACGCGTTAATATAATTTTCGTCACCTGGCCCGATAAAAACATATTTACCGCAACAGCAACCGCAAGATATGTCTTCCCTGTTCCAGCTGGTCCCAGACCAAACACCATTTCGTTCTTTTGCAAAGCCTCAATATAAGCTTTTTGAGATGGTGTGCGCGGTTTAATCACGGCCTTCTTAGTGGCCAGAGACGTTTTTTGACACTCCAAACTATCCAGCCGATGATTCTCAATAACAAGCTTTAACTTATCTTCAACATGATCCTCAGACAGCGGAACATTCGTGCTGGCGTGATGATAAAGATCATTTAAAAGCTCTGCCGCCGCTTCAACAGCATTTTCTGCGCCGGAAAGCTCAACCTGATTGCCATTTTGATCAATCCGTACACTCAATTTCTTCTCAATTGCCGTCAGATTGCGATTTAAATCCCCAAAGACCATAAAAGCATGTCCGTTATCTTCAAATTCCAGCCGCAAAATCGCAGCATTTTCTTTCGGCATTTACACTCTCAACATAGAATTTTAAAAGACAGCATTTTCCAATAAACTGCCACTATGGTTATGATGAACCTGTTGCAAATCTTTGTCAATGACTTCACCACGCAAAGCATTTTGAGAGGCCTCAATAATACGCACTTTCAGCATATCACCATAGGAATAATCTCCCTCATTTTCAAAATAGACCGCCTGTAAATATGGGCTTCTGCCAACCATTTGCCCTTCATAGCGTCCGGCCTTTTCGGCAAGCACCTCAATCGTATGGCCAACCAGTGACGCGTTGAAATATCTCTGCTGATCAAATAAAAGTGCCTGAAGACGCTGCAAACGCTCAGAGGCAACATCATCCGGCACCATATCTCTCAGCTCAGCCGCAGGAGTCCCCGGACGCGGTGAATATTTAAAGGAAAAAGCCGAAGCATAATGTACTTTTTC
>JBCCNR010000086.1:0-6914 GCA_039025725.1 Pseudomonadota bacterium
AGTGGTGCTACGGACATATTTTTTAGTGAAGTTTGTAGGCAAAAATCACCAAAAAGGGCTTTTATTAACCCTGTTGGACAGCTTCTAACCCAAAAAGAAGAATTTATTGATCTCTTTCGAACATACAGGTGACAGTTGCTTGTGCTGCGATGCCTTCACCGCGCCCGGTAAAACCAAGACCCTCAGTTGTTGTGGCTTTGACGCTTACCTTGCTTATATCAAGCTTACAAAGCGCGGCAATATTCGCCCTAATCGCGTCTCTATGCGGGGTAATTTTCGGTTCTTCGCATATGAGTGTTGTGTCAATATGATTGATGACACCTTTTGCATTATGTAACAAAGCTAGGGCGTGCTCTAAAAATGCGTCAGAGCTTGCATTTTTCCAACGCGGATCTTTGGGAGAAAAATGGTAGCCAATATCCTCAGCTGAGATTGTTCCCAATACAGCATCAGTAATTGTATGCAATAAAACATCCGCGTCAGAATGACCTTTTAATTTGTAAGCACATGGAAGTGTTATTCCGCCTAAGATGACGCCTTCCCCGGCAATGAGGCGATGGACATCATAGCCACTGCCGACCCTTATATCTGGTAAGCTTTGCCTCTTAAAATCATCTGCGTAAGTGAGTTTCATATTTTCTATATCACCTTTAACATATCCCACTTTTAACCCTGAGGCCAAAGCCACCGAAACATCATCTGTATGACGCTCAGCATGATTTTCGGCATATTTATGTGCATTATATATTTTCTCAAAATAAAATAATTGTGGTGTTTGAACTGCAATAATCTGATCCCTATCGAGTGTTGCAGTAATGTGATTTTCATCAATTTTGCGTAAAGAATCTGTCACTGCTAAGGCCGGGACGACGCCGTCACAGTCTTTCAGGCCTTCAAAAAGCCGATCCAAAAGAGTTTTTGAGACAAATGGTCTTGCAGCATCATGGATAAATATTAGATCACACCCTTGATCTGCAAGGGCATAAAGGCCATTTCGCACAGAGCCCTGCCGATCTTCTCCACCGATAATAGCTGGTTTAAGTTTGGGCGTATTCAAATGCCGAATAGCATCTGCATATAAGTCCTTATGATCCTCAGCGATAACAGCATAAACCGCATCAAATCTTGTATCTTCTAAAAACACATTTAGCGTTTCTGCTAGAACCGTACACCCATTCCTTAAAGAAGAATATTGTTTTGGTTGCGCAAAGCCGCACCTTGTGCCGCTGCCTGCCGCAACAATTAAGGCTACAGCTTTATGATGCATCATCTTGAACAGGACGTTTTAAAGGATAAAAAAGGCTAACAATAATAGTATTTTGTAAAGAGGTAAAATTATCATCAGACACAATATAGATAAAATTTCCATCCTGATGAGGCGTGATTGCAATGGCCTCCATATTATCAGCACCTTCTGACGTGGTCATTTGAAAAACAATATCACCATCGGCAGGCTTTTTACCACTCAACATATCTTCACGTTTTATATGACGCATCTGAATAGATACGCCCATTAAAAAACTAAAGGTGCGCTCAAGTGTAATGAAATCCCCATTATTCAAAATCCCAATATCTGTCAGCAAATGATCATTGCTTTTCTTCAGGGAAATTGTCTGAAATATGTCTTTTTCGACATTCAGAACATAGCCAGTGATTGCCTCTCCGTCCTCAGGGTAATCCTCGGTAAAAGCCATAATCTGAGTGTCGCTGATCATGCGCACAGTTTCATAAGATTTATTGTAAGGGAGCTCTTTTTTCTCAAATTTTGCAAAATGTATATGTGGCCGAAGCTCTTTTTCGTTAACTCTATATTCGACAACGCGCGGCGCGCGCTCAAATGACACAAGTATTTTATCTTCATCCTGAGCAAAAAAACTCATTCCCTCAGAATCGCCATAATGTCCAATAAGCGGCCTTGTGCTTTTTCCGCGCAAAGGGCGAATAGTCGCGCCCTTTACACAGGTCAGAACATGGTCTTTCATAACCGGAGAGAATGTAATCAAGCGCGCACGATCCGTTAGAGCATAGAATCTCTTCTGATCTGACGAGATCAATGCAGCCGAAAGCCCGCCAAAATCCTCATCATCAGAATCAAGCTTTATTACGCCTAAAATATCCATCCGATTTTCACGAATATTCAGATAATCATGCGGTTTGCATGTAACCTCTATATTTTTTTGGTTATAATCAGCCGTCTCTCCTGAGGAGATAAATAAACCAAACCATGATAAAATTGCGGCGATTTTATGCGTGAACAGGGGACACCCCCTTTGTCGTAGAATATTCAAAATGCAATGCTTTACCATCAAAAACAATTTTATAAGCATCATGCGCCGCAGCCGCAGCCTCGGCAAATCCTGTTAAAATAAGTTTTAACTTATTTGCGTAAGTGGCAATGTCTCCGATGGCATAGATGCCGGGAATATTCGTTGCGCTGGTTGAGATTTCTGTCTGAATATGATTGCGATCAAGATTTAAACCCCAATCAGCAACAGGCCCAAGCTTCGCTGCAAGACCAAAAAAAGGCAGTAAAATATCAGCCTTAATATGTTTAAGATTATTCTCATCATCTCTGATAACAACATGCGAGATATTTGTTCCATCCCCTTCAAGGTCGGCAAGTTGTCCGGGCACATACCAACCAATTTTTCCGTCTGATGCCAATTTCCGCAATTTTTCAACAGTGTCAGGCGCCGCCCGAAAATGATCACGCCGATGTATCACCGATACTGACTTTGCAATATCATAAAGCTCTAACGCCCAATCAACAGCACTATCTCCGCCGCCAGCAATAACAATATTCTTGTCACGCAAAGCCTCTTTGTGGCGCACAGAATAAAATACAGAGTGATTTTCAAAATTTTGAATGTTTTTTATAGGAGGCCGATTTGGACCAAACGCTCCCGGACCTGCGGCAATAATAATAACTTTACAATTTAGCTGCGTGTCTTTTGACGTTTTCAGCTGAAAGCCTTCCTCAGCTGAACCAGAAATTTCAATAACCTGCTGCGAAAGATGATATGTCGGTGAAAAAGGCGCAGCCTGCTGCTCAAGATTATCAATCAGATCCTGTGCAGAAATTTTTGGATGGGCAGGAATATCATAAATTGGTTTCTCTGGATAAAGTGCTGAACATTGTCCACCAATATGATCAAGCGCATCTATCACATGGCATTTCATGCCCAACATACCGGCCTCAAAGACAGCAAAAAGCCCAACAGGCCCAGCCCCAATAATGGCAATATCGGTGTGTTGGATCATATAGCAGCCTTTTTTAAATCCAGAGAGTCCTCGCGCGTAAGTGCGCGATGGCCAATATCTTTACGATAAAAGCTTTGATCAAATCTTATGTCACTTATTGTCTTATATGATAACATGCAAGCTTCCGAGACAGCCTTTCCATAAGCCGTGACGTTTAACACGCGCCCACCCGTCGATATAATATCTTTATCCAATAAGCTTGTGCCTGCATGATAAATTGTAACTTTTTCATCTAACCTATCAGGAAGTACTATCTTTTGACCTGTTACAGGTTGCGCCGGATATCCCTCAGATGCCATGACAACTGTCAGCGCATAGTCTTCTGACCATTTCGGCGATGCAACATTTTCAAGAGACGTCGCCGCACCATATAATAAATCAAACAGATCAGATGTGAGCCTCTCCATAATGACCTGACATTCAGGGTCTCCGAAGCGAACATTATATTCAATCAGATAGGGTTGATCCTCAACGATCATCAAGCCAGCATAAAGAACCCCTTTGAAGGGAGTCCCTTTTTCCTGCATTTTCACCAAGGTCGGTTTGATAATTGTCTCTATCACCTTTTCAGTCATGATATCCGTCATAATGGGTGCAGGAGAATAAGCCCCCATTCCACCTGTATTCGGCCCTTTATCACCATCATAAGCGGCCTTATGGTCCTGAGCACTAGTTAGCGGAATAATATTCTCTCCGTCCGAAAGCACGAAAAAGCTTGCCTCTTCACCGGATAAGAATTCTTCTAAAACTATTTTTGCACCTGCTATGCCAAAAGCACCATCAAACATATCATTTATTGTTTTCTCAGCTTCTATCTTGGTATGTGCAATCACAACGCCTTTACCTGAAGCCAGACCATCCGCTTTGATAACAACTGGAAGAGAAAAATTATCTAATCCCTCAAGCGCAGACTGTAAATCATCATAAACATGATAAGCAGCAGTGGGAATAGATGCTTCTTTACATAAATCTTTGGTAAATGCTTTAGATGCCTCCAGCTGTGCAGCAGCCTGAGTTGGGCCAAAAACAGAGATGTTATTTTTTGTGAGGATATCGGCAATACCAGCCGCAGCAGGTGCCTCTGGACCAATCACAACAAGATCAATCGCTTTATTTTTACAGAAGGCGACAATGTCTGCACCATCTAAAATGTCAAGTGAGACATATTCAGCCAAATCTACCATCGCCGGGTTTGGAATAAGATTATCTTTTAATGGTCCTGAGCTATAATAAAGTGCTTTTACTTTGATACTTTTAGAGAGCTTTAAGCACAAAGCATGTTCACGTCCTCCGCTGCCAAGAATAAAAACATTATGCGACATCTTACCCTCTTAAATTTAGCTCACAGCTGTGACAGATGCTTCATCAAGACTATCTTTCGGGCGCTTCTTTTCCAGCCATGCCATGCACATTGTATCGCCGAAAACATTTGCCTGCGTACGAAAAGCATCCCCAATAATATCGAAAACTGTAATAAGGCCAATAAGGCCAATCAACTGAACCTCTGGGATATCCGCACCAATTGCAGTGGCAAAAACCATAGGTGCGGCCTTTTTTAAGAGTGCAATAGAGCCCCCTGGAATGGCTGCCGTCCCCATAGCTGTTAAAACAACATAGAGCACTGTCGCCATCCATAGCCATAAAATTGAAACATCAGGATGCGTTGAAAAAGCCAGAGCACAAATCCAAAAACCAACATGCGCAGCCGTTCCGTTCATATTGACGGTGGCGCCGAAAGGAATAACAAATTCCCGATATTCATCGCGTATACCTGCGCGCTCACTTAAGGATAATGTGACCTCCATTGTGGCCACCGATGAGCGCGTGCTAAATGCTGTAAAATATGCTGGTAACATTCTGACAGCATATCCCAAAACCCACCTACCTGTTATGAAGGTCAGCAAGATCAGAATAATCACTTGCTGCGAGAGGATGGACAGAACATTTGCTCCCAACATACCACCAAACTGTGCGACTTGCTCGGCGCTGATTTTGCCTAAGAACCATGCGACAATAAAGATCATTGTGATAGGCAGAAAACTTACAATCAATTTCAGCCATTTGAAAACGACTTTTTCAAGCACAACATTATTCGCTTCACCGAGCACATTCAGGGCAGTATCGGCATTTTTGCTTTTCTTTGCAGAAATATGCAGGAAAATCACCGGTGCGATTGCTGCTATGAAAATATATAAAATTGAGAGCTCAGTGTAATCCGCAAATACAGTGAAAATTATTTTCAGATATTCAAGAGATATAATAAGTGGCACTAGAAGAAGAGGAAAATTCTGTTCAGCAGAAGATATATCATCTGATTGCGAAACAAAGCTTGCGAGATCTACGCCCTCTAACGGGTTAAACATCCATGCAAAAAATAAACCACAGCTTGCAGCGAAAGCCGTGGTCAAAATAATGAAGATCATCGACTTAAATGCAACATTATAAGCCTCGCGATGAGAATAAGCGAGATCAAAAAAGCAACAAAATAAAATGAATGTGAGAGGTGACGTTAAAGCCTTGATAAAATTGAGGCTGATAAGTTCCGATAATTTTGCAAACCAATCAATATCACCACAGAGTTTATAAGCAACCACGCCTATAAGACCACCGATAAGCAGTTGAGCAACGCCAAAGCCGAGGGGGTTATTATATTTATTTTCAACATCAAACAGAAGATATTTCTGAACGGACAAAACACAACTCCGCGTTAAAATTCATCTTCCATCCATATTGCAACAACATTAACGTGTCAATGGTTGCATGAAAAGTGCTTTTTCGGCTTGTCTTCTTTTGATCAGGCCTTTAGAGCGCCGTTTCTGCACATAAATCCATCTTTCAAATTCTTTGGCGGCACCGATAAAGTCTTTTTTATTGAGCTTCCTGAGCAAAGTGGATTTCGCAAATGCTCCAACGCCTATATTATAAATAAATGAGATAAGTGCGCTACTTTGATTTTTATTCAGTTTCACTTTTACACGATCACGCATAATTTTCAGGACTTGTTTTAAGTCACTTTTAAGAAGTTTTATGCCTTGAGCACGAGTCATCAAGCACGGATAAATCTTATGCAGAAGAGTATTAATGTCACGACGAGAGGGCAAAGTTTTTGTGATTGCAAAAAAGCTACGGCGTAGAAAATGTCCGGAAAATTCTGCTATCAGATCTGTATTTAAAACCACATGGCCAAACCCAACGGTTGGTTTAAAGGCGGGACAACAATATATGCTATTGCTAAATCCCTCAAAACCTTCAATTAGGTCTATAGTATCGGCTGTAATATCGAAATGATGTGCGTGTATATTCATAAATATCCATTTTTCTAATATGTTTGATCAAATGTTATGTCATCAGAGAAAGTCAGTGACGAAATCTAAGATTTAAGAAGCAAAACAGAAAAATGAATAAGTTTAGGCGTCAGAGTGCGCTATTAAAAAGCTCCGAACAGCAATAGAAGTTGTTAAATATTGTTTATTTTGTTTGTACAACTCGAAATTGATTATAAGGAGTGTAGCTAGATTTGTCAAATTCCTCTGATGAATTTGCAGCACTTAAATGCTGTATCTTCGTTAAAGCGTCATTGAGTGACGAAATAAGATCTTTCTGACCGTTAGGGCCGTTAGAGCCGATAGGGATTCTTCTTGACAATGTAATGC
>JBCCNR010000087.1:0-6835 GCA_039025725.1 Pseudomonadota bacterium
AATGAGACATCCTCCAAAGTAGGCATCACCGCAAAACGTAAAAAAGCTGGATGGAGCAACAAATATCTCACCAAAATCCTCAAGCTCATAAATAGGTTTTAGTGCGTTTGCCATGGCTATAAGTGCTTTTGGTAGAGCGCCCGACCGGGCGCCGCGCATCGTTCGCGTCCCCCCCTGAGCTCCAAGGAGCCGTTAGCGTAAGCTAACTGGCGCGAGAGAAAAAATCACTTTAAGGTGTTTGATATATAATAATTATGATAGGTACAATATCGAAAATGAATTAAGGCGCTTGGTATTATTCTATAATATAACCAGCATCGCGAAGTGCATTATAAGTACCAGATGCGATGATTTTTCCGCTCTCTATGATGTAGATTTTTTCATAATTTTTGACAGTAGAAAGACGATGCGCAATCGTGAGAACTGTTTTACTTTGCGACAATTCATCCAGAGCTTTGGCGACAAGCATTTCGGATTCTGTATCGAGTGCTCCGGTGGCTTCATCTAGGAGAATAATCGCTGCATTCTTTATGATGGCGCGTGCAATAGTCAGGCGCTGCTTTTGCCCACCTGAGAGCTGTAATCCCTTTTCGCCAATATGGCTATGATACCCATCAGGAAGTGACATAATGAAATCATGCAGATAAGCATTTTTCGCAGCTTGAATAAGCTCTGTCTCTGAGACATGGTCATTGCCAAAAGCAATATTCTCAAACACTGTTCCGGTAAAGAGTGTTACATCCTGCGAGACATAAGCAATATTATGCCTGATATAAGCCGGATCAAGTTCGGTCATATCCTGCCCATCAAGAAGGATTCTTCCTTGATTGGGGTAATATTGGCACAGCAGAAGTTTAAACAGGCTTGTTTTCCCAGACCCAGAGCTCCCGATAAAAGCGACTTTCTGACCTGAATTGATTGTCAGCGATATCAGATCTAATGCATTTTTCTCTCTTGTTTTATATTTCAAAGACACATTCTGTATATCAATCTGTCCGCGTAGTGGTACAGACGGAGAGCGCCCTTGCCCAGCCTGAATATCGGGAAATATATTTAAAAGTTCAACCATCCGATCATAGGAAGAGCTTGCCTTTTGCAAATCTCCCCAAACCTCTGATAAAACTGAGGCCGCACCGGCCGTAAACACTGTATAAAGTAAAAATTGTGCCAACATGCCGGGGCTGATGATATTATGATGCACAAGCTGTGCGCCATACCATAAAATCGCAACCACGCCCAAGAAAACCAATGTGATAACCATGAATGTCAAAAAAGCACGCGATGCTACACGATGTTTTGAACTCTCATAGACATGTCGAGACTTCTCAAAGAAAATATTATTTTCAATGGCTTCACGTGTGAAATTTTGCACAGTTTCAAGAGCATGGAAAATCTCTTCTGCGCGGCTATTGGCCTCGGATAATTTGATCTGTGCGATTTTTGACTTTTCTTTAAGACGGCGCCCAATCAAGAGAAGAGGAATAATGACAATGGGTATAATCGCCAGCGCAATAAGAGAAAGCGTAAGATTGGAAATGATCATCATCGTAAGCCCACCCAACAAAAGCAAAATATTGCGTCCTGCAACTGATAAAGAAGAACCAGTAAAAGAGCGTATGACCTCTGCGTCGGCCACCAATCGAGACATAAGATCGCCTGTCAGGAATTTATCTCTTTCATCGGCGGAAAATGCCATGACCGCTTCAAAGACTTTTTGGCGCAATGTTGTAAAAATGCGTTCTCCCACGAGGCTTACAGTGTAATATCTAACGGATGTTCCCACCGCCAGTGCAACGGCCAGAAGTGCTGCGCCACCAAAGGCTATATTGGTATTTTCTGAAATACCCTGATCAATCATAACCCTTAATGATATTGGAATGAGCAATGTCATTATTGCTGTGATGATCAGAGCCGAAAGCGTGACATAAAAAAGCGAACCCGTTCCGAAAGTCAGCTTAAGGATATGTTTTAACTTAATTTGTGGCTTCATGAGGCCCTAATATCCAATATATCAATCATATCATATAATTTAGGAGACAGAGATATAAGCTTGCGCGCAGCATAAACCGCACCATCGGCAAAGATTTTTCTATCCTGTGCGCGATGCGACAATGTAATGATCTCATTATCATGCGCAAACATCACAGAATGATCTCCAATAATAGCGCCGGCTCTGATTGTGGAAAACCCGATCTCTCCTGTGGGGCGCTGGCCTGTATGACCCTCTCTGGATAATTTTTGTACGTCAGAAAGAGTGCGCTCACGCCCTTCAGCGGCAGCCTCCCCCAGCAATAAAGCTGTACCCGATGGTGCATCAACTTTCATACGATGATGAGCCTCAGTGATCTCAATATCCCAATCCTCGCCCAAAGCAGAAGCCGCTTGCTTCACCAGCGCGGAGAGCAAATTGACCCCAAGCGACATATTGCCTGCCTGTAAAATAGGAATGATCTTAGAAGCTTCATGCAAGTTATTTTTGGTGGTATCTCCGAAACCTGTCGTACCAATGACCATCGGTGTTTTAACATCATAGCAAGCTTCTATATGCTGATCTAAAACAGAAGCTATAGTAAAATCAATCACCACATCAGAGGCTTCGGCTAAAGACTTCGCATCTTTGAAAATTTTTACGCTTAAAGTTTTTTGATCTTCAAGCTGAATGGTAATATCTTCAAAAGGCTCGTGGCATATACCTCCACTGACAGACATATCAGACTGACGCGAGACCGACCTGATAAGCTGATGCCCCATACGACCACTAGACCCGAAAATCCCGACTTTTATCATTTATTCTCCCCAGCTTTCTTATGTGATTTACGCGCCGCCTTTTCTTCCAACCCAGAAATATTTAGTCTTTCCTCTAACTTAGATGCAATATCTTTCCAGCTGACATCTTTCTGCGCCATCAAAACATTCAAATGATATATTAAATCTGCAATCTCTCCGATTAAAGCTGCCTTATCCTCAACCAAAGCCGCAATAACAACTTCTGTTGCCTCTTCGCCAACCTTTTTTCCAGTCTTCTTGACACCCTTCTGAAAAAGCTGTGCTGTATAAGACTGATCCGCAGGCTCATCTTTTCTGGAATGAATGATCTCTGTGAGAATATTTAAAATGTGAATGTCAGACATAGCCGAAATATCCAAAAATAAAATTACAAACGCACATGCAACCCACTCTCATACATATGCTGTTTGACTTGTGCTATCGTAAAAGTCCCAAAATGAAAAACCGATGCCGCCAAGACAGCACTCGCTTTGCCTTGTTTCACACCCTCTGAAAAATGGTCTAATGTTCCAACCCCACCCGACGCAATAACCGGAACAGGGATATTATCACTTATACGAGATGTCAATTCAGTGTCAAAACCAGACTTCGTCCCATCCTTATCCATTGACGTCAGCAAAATCTCTCCTGCGCCAAAATCACAAACCTGCTTTGCATAATCAATCGCGTTAATGCCCGTCGCCTTACGCCCCCCATGCGTGAAAATTTCCCAATGATCAGGAGCAACCTTCTTGGCATCAACAGCCACAACAATACATTGTGAACCATATTTCTCCGCAGCTTCTTTGATAAATTCCGGACGAAAAACCGCTGCTGTATTGATTGAAACCTTATCTGCGCCTGCCTTTAATAATTTCCCAATATCCTCTAAGGTCCGAATGCCACCGCCAACCGTCAGCGGAATAAAACATTTTTGCGCTGTACGCTGTACAACATCAAGAATTGTCCCGCGCTTCTCATGGCTAGCCGTTATATCCAGAAAACATAATTCATCCGCACCAGCTGCGCTATAATGCTCCGCATGACGCACAGGGTCACCTGCATCAATCAAACCTTCAAATTGTACACCTTTGACAACACGACCATCCTTAACATCTAGGCACGGAATAATTCGAACGGCAACATCATTCTTTGCCATTATGCAGCCTCTTCACGGCAGAGAGAAAGGGCCGGAGCGGGCTCAATTTTTTTCTCGTAAAGCGCTTTGCCTGAAATCGCACCAATGACTCCGAATTTCTGAATATGTCTTAACGCACGAATATCATCATATCCCGTTAAACCACCAGATGCGATAACAGGAATATCAATGGCCTGCGCAAAATCAGCTGTCTCGGAAATATTCAACCCCTGCAAAGCACCATCGCGGTGAATATCAGTATATATTATCGCTGCAACACCTGCATCGCTAAATTTCTGTGCCAAATCCTTGGCCTGAATAGTGGATTGTTCAGACCAGCCCTCAACAGCCACCATCCCATCACGTGCATCAATACCAACTGCAATTTTATCAGGATAGTTTCTACAAGCCTCTTTGACGAAATCCGGATTCTTTACCGCTGCTGTCCCAAGAATAAGACGATTAATACCTCTCTCCAGCCAGTAATCCACATGTGCCATCTCTCTTATGCCGCCCCCCATTTGAATGGGCATCTTCACCGCACTGCGAATTGCAGAAATTGCATCCTCATTGACTGATTTACCAGCAAAAGCGCCATTTAAATCCACCAAATGGAGCCATTTAAAGCCATTTTTCTCAAATTCTCTCGCCTGAGACGCAGGGTCATTATTAAAGATTTTAGACTGAGCCATGTCTCCTTTGTAAAGGCGCACACATTGCCCATCTTTCAGGTCAATAGCCGGAAATAAAATCAAATCTTCCATGACACAAAATTCCTTAATAACATCAAACCATTCTTCTGACTTTTTTCAGGGTGACATTGTACCCCAACAATATTATCTTTAAACACCAGAGCAGGAAATGCATAGCCATAATTGCAGCTTGCACCAATATAGTCAGATGCAACATCCATATGAAAGGAGTGCACAAAATACATATAGTCGTCTGTTGAAATATTTTGCAAAATCGGATGATCTGTTTGAACAGATATTTTATTCCATCCCATATGTGGAATTTTATAGTCTTTATCTAATGTAAAGGCCTTCACAGTTGCAGGCAAATATCCCAATCCCCTATGTTCGCCATGCTCATAGCTTATCTCTGCTAAAAGCTGCATACCAACACATATCCCTAGAAACGGCTTTTTCTCCTGTAATATATGTGTATCCAGCGCATTTTTTAAGCCATCTTTCGCCAATATCCCATCCATACATCCCTTAAAGCTGCCAACGCCGGGCAAAATAACAGCATCAGATTGCGCAATATCTTTCTGATCGGAGGTCATGACAGGATGAATATCAAGACCAAAATCATCTTTTATTTTCAGAAGAGCATTATAGACAGACTGGATATTTCCAGCCCCATAATCAATAAGGGCTATTTTCGACATGCCGATTATTTAGCGAACTTACATGCTTTTGGAAAGCAAGAAATTCCGCATGATCTTCATTTGCGGCAAAAACAGTGTCGATATAAGAGATTTTTTTATTTTTATGCAGGCTTGCCTGAACGGCATCGGCATAGTCAAAGCCGACAAAAGCTGAGTAAATCATATTTAAGACCATACTAAAGATTGGATCAGCCCCTGCAAGCATCGTTGAAAGCGCAGAAATTGCTATATTTCCACAAAAATACATCAGCGCCACCAGATAATGCCCTTTATAAGCAGGATAAATAAAGGTGAAGATAAATGCCCATAAAGAAAAGCCAGACTTTACAGTGAGAGGTTCGGCAGTTTTATGGTTCCAGAAAAGCTGATAGGGTTTCATGGGATGCTTAAAATGTTTTAGATGATGACGAATCCGAGTTCTTTATATATGAGGTCTTTATCGATGTCACCATTGAATATCCCGATTATTGTTTCACCATCATCAAGTGTAATACCATATTCACGAAAGAAATTTGCCTCTGAGATATAATTATTCTCAATAAGTGATCTTAACTCTCTTGAGTTGTAATATAAATCTTGTTTGATGTAATCTGGTGTATTTTGATCATATTTAAAGATGTAATCCAATTGATTTCTGGCGATTGATAGAGATGTGCGTCTGGAGAGCTCAGACTTGCTGTTAAAGACGTTTCTAAATTCCTGAATTTCTCTGGCATCAATGCGGTCATTATTGTTACCAGTATCCCCTTTATCAAGGTCCTCGAAAATGCCGGCGATTTCGCTTGGGGTCATTGTGACCAGAAGCCTTATATGGTCTTCAACTTCACTTTGCGTCATGCCAAGCGACTTAAAAAGCGCGCGAGCAGCCGGAATATTTAAAGATGCTGCATCAAAACTGCTTTTATTGTCGATTTTATAACCATCGCCCGTAAAAACAAGATCGAGCGCGTCATTAAGGTCATAACCACTTATATCTGACGATTGATCATCACGATTGCTTAAATAGCGTCTGATCTCATCATAATCAATGGTTTCGCTTTCATCAAAATCGAGTAAAAGCATCAGCTCATCAAGTCTGAAACTTACATCAGGGTTTGATAAGGTTAATTTACTGACCAATCTAAGTGAGTCTTCATGGGATATCCCAAGGAGATTTTCCAGAAAAAGGTTGAGATCGGTAATTTGACCATAGGAATCTATATAATTATCTGCTGCAAAGTCTTTATTTTCAACATCAAGCCTGACCAATGGGTAAGATGTATCATTATCTCCCGCCTCAGAATTTAAAATTGTGTATTTTATTGGATTGTCGAATGAGACCATGTAAACCTTTATTGGATACTATTATACAGATTAAAAATTTTTACTTAATAATATTTATACTTTATTTTATTTCGTCTTGGCGTTTATTATTATTTGGGGTTTGTTTTTTATCGTCGTATTTTAAACATGAGCACATTGTGTAATTCAAAAGTGATTCGAAATGTCGAAGCAATGTTCCCATTATATATCCACGTTCCATGTCCGGTGGCCGGCGTTGT
>JBCCNR010000088.1:0-6820 GCA_039025725.1 Pseudomonadota bacterium
GATAATATAGTGAATGCCAACACGAATGGCTATAAGCGGACATTGACAGAATTTTCCTCTATTGTGATCGGTAGCGCAAGCGATACAACCTATACTGCGGGTGGTGTTAGATCTTTTGTGAAACGTGATATTACCGCCGTTGGAACTTTGGAGAGTACAAATAATGCGACAGATATCGCTGTTTCAGGGTCAGGTTTTGTTCCAATAACACCTTCGCAATCTCCGACCACTTTCGATTCCGGTGCTGACGCGGTTTACCTGTCAACGACAGGGTCATTTACCGAAGATGCAGCAGGCTATCTTGCAAATTCTGCTGAACAATATCTTTTAGGCTGGCCACTTGATTCAGATGGGTCATTTACCGGCGCAGAGCCTTCGCGTAACTCCTTCACTGATCTTGAACCTGTCAATGCACGAATTGTGACATTTAATGCCGTACCAACATCAGAGATAAGGTTATCCGGTCCCCTTCCTGTTTCGGCAACAGAAGTCGGCGCAGACGGGACAGCTATCATACATAATGAAGAATATTTCGATACGATCGGTGATACAAGCACGCTGACTTATACATTTACGCCAACTGTTCCCGGAACTGGAGCCGCATCAAATACATGGACTTTGGATGTCACGGATAGCGCATCAACAACACCGCTTATAGGAAGATTTACGGTTGTTTTCAATGCAGCAAACTCTGCTAATGCTGGAACAATCGACACTGTAACTGAAGTTGATACGGATAGTGATGGCACAAATGACGCAACCGGGACATTTGACGAAGCCACCGGAATGCTACAGCTTACAACGGCAAGTACCAGTATCAATACATTTATAGGTATTCCAGATACAAGCACTGGACTGACGCAAACAGGGTCTTTGTCAACATCAGATATAAGGCTTGTGTCAAAAGATGGCTCTGGTTATGGCGAATATAAAGGTGTACAAATTGATAGTGACGGTATCGTCCGTGCTTTCTTCACCAATGATCAAAGTCGCCCTATCTATCAGGTTCCGGTTGTCGCAGTTGCCAACGCCAATGAAATGGAGCCCGTTGGTAATCAGGCTTACAGTGTTACACCTGAATCCGGCAGTATAACACTTTCAAATTCTGGTGATCAGCTTACAGGACGAATTGTTGGCTTTGCTTTAGGGAAATCTACTGTTGATGTTGCGCAGGAATTAACGCACCTTATTGAAACACAACGCGCTTACTCGTCGAATGCGAAAATCATTCAGACAGTTGATGAAATGTTTCAAGAAACAACAAATCTTAAAAGATAATTCAGGGACTCAATTATCTCCGTTTTTATAGGGTGAAACCTATATGATTTTGGAAGAGAATATTTTCTGCATGAATTGCGAATATTCTCATAAGCCGTGAAACGGCACCTTTATTCCTTCAAAAATATAATGTCACTTAAACTTGGTCGGATTGCGCAATCCGGCCTTTTATTCTATAAAATATAGGATTGGGGAGATGGCGTTATATAATACCAAAAGCCCTAAAAAATTTTGATTAAGTGCTTTTGGTAGAGCGCCCGTCCGGGGGCGCCGCGCATTGTTGTGCAGACTTCTCTGGTGAGAAGATATTTTTCAAACATAATAAATATTTACTTTTTTTAGAAACCATCCTAACCTGGGTTTGGAATAGTAAAAAAGACTGTTCTGGGGCGTTAGAACCTCTTTCCTTATCGGTGTAACAATGAGCTATACCGTTACCAATATGCTTGTCTTCTCAACCTATTTAAGGTCGGGGAGACGGCAGTGCATGTCCAGAGCATATGCTTAAAGACTGTCGTGGCCTCTCATAAGGAAGGTTTTCTAAACTCCCCGATCATCAGAAATTTCTGATGATCTTTTCATTTGAAACATGCAAAAGGGAGAGCAACCATGCGACACATCACAGAACTAGACATTTATATCAATGAGAAAGTCAAACACTATCGTAAATCATGTGGCTTCACGCAAGAAGAGCTAGCTTCTTATTTAGGCGTTAGTTTCCAGCAAATTCAGAAATATGAAAATTCAATCAATCGTATTAGTGCATCAAAATTACATATCATCGCTAGGACTTTGGAAATTCCAATCGAAGATTTTCTTCCAAATGAATAGAAATGGTAATGCTTTTAAAAAGCTATAACTTGATGTAAACAGACTATATTATGACGTCTGATTTTCACTTTAAACTCCATAAAAAAAATAACAATGCCCGGTTGGGAACGGTTTACACCCCAAGAGGAAATATCGAAACACCTGCTTTTATGCCTGTCGGAACAGCCGCAACCGTAAAAGCAATTTTTCCTGAAGATGTGCGCAAAACTGGGGCAGATATTTTACTGGGGAATACATATCATTTGATGTTGCGCCCTACCGCAGAACGTATTGCGCGCCTTGGTGGATTGCATAAATTTATGAATTGGGATGGGCCGATTTTAACAGATTCAGGTGGCTTTCAGGTGATGTCGCTTTCAGGCTTATCGAAACTCTCCGAAGAAGGCGTGACTTTTGCCTCTCATATTGATGGGTCTCGGCATATGCTGACACCAGAGCGCTCTATGGACATTCAAAAGCTTCTGGGCTCTGATATTGTTATGATATTTGATGAATGCACACCTTATCCAGCCACGCATGATATTGCCAAATCATCTATGGAATTATCCCTAAGATGGGCTGAACGCTCAAAGAAAGCTTTTGGAACACGCGCAGGTCATGCTCTTTTTGGCATCGTTCAAGGCGGTATTTATGAAGATCTACGCCATAAATCTGCGGCAGAATTGATTGATATTGGATTTGATGGCTATGCTGTAGGTGGTCTTGCCGTCGGTGAAGGTCAGGACATCATGTTTGATGTTTTGGAGAAAACTGTTCCTGTATTACCAGAGGACAAACCGCGTTATCTTATGGGCGTTGGTAAGCCGCATGATATTATTGGCGCGGTCAAAAGAGGTATTGATATGTTTGATTGTGTCCTGCCAACACGCTCTGGGCGCAATGGTCAGCTTTTCACGCGAAATGGTCCGATCAATATCAAAAATGCAATATATGCTGATGATCCTACGCCAATTGAGCCAGAATGTCCCTGCCCCACTTTTCAAAATTACTCTAAGGCCTATCTGCATCACGTTTATAAATCAAAAGAAATTATCGCATCTATGCTATTATCGCTTCATAATCTTCATTTCTATGGGCGCATGATGAAAGAGATCAGAGAAGCCATTAGAAATGACCAGTTTGAACAATACGAACAGCAGTTTCTTGAGAATTATCTGTAGAGAGCTTCTCTCAAGCCACCTCACAAACCTCTTTATTCATGGTGGAACTCACCTTAAGACCAGCTTCTTTGATCATGCTCAAATCCTCAGCTGCGTCATTATTGTCAGTTGTGAGGAGTTTCTCACCATAAAATATTGAATTTGCACCTGCATAAAAAGCCAGCATCTGAGTTTCTTTGGAGAAATCCTTACGCCCCGCGCTTAACCGAATACGTGCACGTGGCATAATGATACGCGCTACAGAAATGGTTTTGATAAATTCTACTGGTTCAATTTTTTTTTGTTTTTCAAGCGGCGTCCCCTTAGACGCTACAAGAGCATTAATAGGAACAGATTCTGGCTGCGGCGTCATGTTAGACAAAACACGCAACATAGATGCGCGATCCTGAATATTCTCTCCCATACCGATAATCCCACCGCAACATACAGAAACACCAGCTTTACGGACATTATCTAAAGTTTCAATACGATCCTGAAACTTCCGTGTTGTAATGATTTTATCGTAATATTCCGGGCTGGTATCAATATTATGATTATATGCACTTAAACCCGCATCAGCTAATCTTTGCGCTTGATTTGCATTCAGCATACCTAATGTAACGCAGGCCTCCATTCCTTTTTGACGAACACCACGCACCATCTCAATAACTGCATCAAATTCTGGGCCATCCTTAACATGACGCCATGCTGCCCCCATACAAAAACGCGTCGCGCCAGCATCTTTTGCCTTTTGGGCTTTTTCTAAAACGGCATCAACATCCATGAGAGTTGATTTTTCAACCCCTGTTTTTTTCGCATAATGCGCAGATTGTGGACAATAGCTACAATTTTCCGGGCAATATCCTGTTTTAATACTTAAAAGCGATGCAAGCTGAACTTCATTATCAGGATGGTATTTTTTGTGGATTTTACGCGCGCGATCAATGAGCTCAAAAAAAGGTAGGTCAAATAAGCTACGCACATCGTCAGTCGTATAATCATTGCGAATATCCGAAGAAACGGGTGTCATATTATTCATTTCAATATTCCCCTATATATTATATAGTTTGTCTTTAAAACTTTTAGACCCTACAATGCTAACGCACAAGCCCCAAAAAAGCCATCATTATGATATTTATGCGGAAAAGCTCAATGAAAAAAAGAAGCAAAATCTTTTTAGACATTTAGAGCAAAATATAGATGTCGCACATCCGGGATATTTAAAACAAGGTGAAAGATTATACCTTAACTTCTCTAGTAATGATTATTTAGGTTTTGCGCATCATCCAGACATCATTACAGCAGGCCATGAGGCAGCTTTAAAATATGGTGCGGGGAGCGGTTCTGCTCGGCCAGTATCTGGCAATTATAGTTTTTATGATGAGGTTGAAAAAAAGCTTGCGAAATATAAAAAGAAAGACTCGGCGATTATAGGCGCATCAGGTTTTCAAGTGAATAGTACGGTTATATCAGCGCTTTTGCAGCCTTTTGGTCAAAAGCTAAAAGTATTTTTTGATAAATATAATCATGCCAGTATGTATTTTGGCCTACAACATGCAGGACATAGACCCATAAGATATCGCCATAATGATATGCACCATCTGGAAGCACTTATAGAAAAATATGCGCAAAAAGATGATGCTATTTTTATCATGTCAGAGTCTGTTTTCAGTATGGATGGGGATATATGTCCAATCAAAGACCTTGCTACGATTGCAAAAAAATATAATGCCATGACATTTATTGATGATGCGCATTCTATCGATAACGCTTTATCAGATTATGCTGAGGATATTGATATTATCCTGGGGACATGCTCAAAAGCTTTTGGAGCCTTCGGGGGCTATATTGCCTGTGATCATGATATTGCAGACTATTTACGTAATTTTGCAACAGGATTAATTTATTCAACCGCTCTGCCGCCTTTTATCTGGGGCGCGATTGATAAGGCGCTTGATCTCCTCATGCAAGACACAAATATTGCAAAAAATATTCTCAATCGTGCTGCATATTTACGTACATTATTACAACATAATGGTCTCGATACAGGACATTCGAAAAGTCAAATTATCCCAATTATTCTGGGGAGTAATGAAAGAGCGCTTCATTTTGAAAGCAAACTTAAAGAGGCCGGCTATTTCACCAAAGCCATTCGCTCTCCGACGGTCCCAGCTGATACGGCAAGATTGCGCTTATCTCTAACACCTTACATCTCAAAAGAAGCTTGTGAGGATTTAGGATCAGCCCTCATCAAATTTATGAATTCTGCATCATGAAAGTCCATGCCTCTTTCTTATTTTCTCCATGACAATAGCAGATACATCTTCACGACACTCTTTCAGCCGATCATAACTCTCTCGTAACTCGTGATATTCACGCTTGAGCCTTTTTGGGGAGGAGCTATCGTGAGTTTTTAGAGCTTCTTTGATATTTTCTCTTGCTGTTCTAAAATCCTTTTCAACTTCATGTCCGCGTTCATGCGGTGTGTTTTTTATATAAAGAGCTAACAGATCTACTGATGCTTCAGATTTCTTTAAAAGTTCTTTAATTTTCTCTTTTAACTCAGATAGTTTTTGCCGACATCTTATTTCTTTGGAGAGCCTTCTTAGCTCATCATCAGTCATAGCTTCTTTCCAAATAGCTTCATCATTCAGCAATCCTTGTATTGCATCATATGTTTGCTTATGATGACCCTCAGGGAATTGGACAGTTTTTTTGGTGGGATCTAGATCCTTTTCACGTGCAAAAATGCCTTCCATTGCTGTCTTTATATCTTTTATTTCTTCTGGAGGCTTTGCAAACTTAAAATCATTAATGATTTTTAATACAACATTTGCAGGGTGGTTTCTCTTGATGATTTTTCGATTTTCATTGTCATATCCCCTATAATCAACAAATTGCCCTTCAAGAGCATCCACCATAAGCTCGGGATCTATTGCCACAAATCCCTTATCTTTAGTGAGCATAACATTGCCACGATGCAGATCATTATGGCAAGCTTTGCCTTCATTGAATGCTATTACTATTTCCAAATAGTCTCTAATGAGACGTAGAATAAGCCTTCTTTTATAATCTTCCGCCCCATTTCCGCGAGCCTGACAAATATCAGGCAAATAATCTTTGATAAGCCTTTTTACATCCATCACGCCACGTTCATAAATGATATAATTCTGTCTAGCCTCCAAACCCTCTAGAACACCTAAGGGAGCTAAAATACGACGCATTTCATCAAAAGCACCTACCTCAGTTTGGACTTCACGTAATATTGCACTTTTTTTGTTTTCTCCTTTTTTTATTATACTTGGCTTACGAAAAACTTTTAAAACATATTTGCATTGTTTATTTTCTCTAACCAGAAGTTTATAAACAACTCTTATCTCACCTGAACCTGCCCCAATTCGCCGCTTACTTATATAGTACCTTATTCCTTTACAAGTAACAAATTTAACCATATCACCCACATGATAATCAGACTCGTCTGAGGCTATCGATGAGGCATCGTCATCAGCAGCAGCTACTCTTTTTCTTACAAAGCGCTGAATAACTTTTGCAGCATTTGCAGCCTTTGCAGC
>JBCCNR010000089.1:0-6778 GCA_039025725.1 Pseudomonadota bacterium
ATTTGTAAGAATTGAGCTTACCCTTTGCGGGGTAATCAAAATCATGGTGGGATCGTGAATAAGCCATTGGCAAATAGCGGCCGCGCAGCCGTAGTGCATTTTTATGGGTTTCCTTTCCCGAATGCTTTAGGCGCTTCGGTTGTGTTCTTAACCACCATGATTTGTAAGAATTGAGCTTACCCTTTGCAGGGTAATCAAAATCATGGTGGGGTTGTGAATAAGCCATTGGCAAATAGCATCCGCGCAGCCGTAGTGCATTTTTATGGGTTTTCCTTTCCCACAGCTAAGTTAGGCGCTTCGGTTGTCTTCTTAACCACCATGATTTGTAAGAATTGAGCTTACCCTTTTCGGGGTAATCGTAACCATGATTTTAATTCAAAACAGATGAGATAGTAATATGGCACCAAACAATCAACCTTCTCCGTCACCGGTTCCAGTCAAGCGCAGCCCTTCAAAATAGAGGCTTGATTATTAAGATAATCAGAGATGGAATAACAAGAAGAGTTGCAAAAACAATTGCAGCGATAAGGCCTGAGATTGACTTTTTTAACATATTCGCAAAATAATCCGCGTTTGACTGTAATCTTGGTAAAATATCATCTTCATAATAAGCAAGATATCCAGCTTTAATCATGAGAGAGCTTCCCTCACATAGCTCAATAGAGCTTGATTCAAAAAAATATGATTGCCTCGCATATGAAGGGTGTAAGCCAGTAAGGTAGCTATCTCTTGCTGCAAAAGAATAATAAATCACAGAAAAAATTGAATAGCTCAGGCAGAGCAAGGTGCACAATATCATTATCTGAGCAAAATAGGTTAGGTCTAATGTATTGATATAGCCTCCGAGCAACGCGGCAAGAAAAACTACTGAAATAGCCGCGATTTTCTCAGCATTGGCACGGTGTGTTTTGATAATATCAATCAGATCACTTGCCATAAGATCAGCCTTTTGAACAAGGAAGTTCAATGTTACTTCAGGATGTTTTTTATATTGATCTATTTTATTCATGCTGTGTTACCTCCGATTAGCACGCATATTTTCCAAGAAATGGGCGTTTTTGCAGAGTAAATTCATATCTTTTGATTTCACGCTGGGGGATATAAGTGCAATTAATGCCTTCCCATCCATAATCTATGTCATTTGTAACATCCTGTAGGCAAGTATCATTTTTGCCCTTGAAATGTGTTACTGGCAGCATGATACCTGTTTCGTCGATGATAATGCCTCTGTCATATTTTTCGAGCATTTCTCCGATGGAATAGCACTGAAAAATGCGCTCATCATTGGTATAAACTGTGATTGAATTGATCAGATTGTCACCATTTGCAAAAATCGTGTGAAATGTGTTGCCCTTATGGTTTTCATAGGAGAGACCTAGTTTCTGTTTGATAGAAAATAGCTTTTTTTCTCCCCACAAGCGCCAGATAAGCGCAACGGTTAGGGAGAGTATAATAGCGAGTAATTGTGTGATAACAGGGAAGGTAGGTATATATCCTGCAAGTGTAATATTGGTGTAATATATGATCGTCGCAAAAAGGAGCGTTATAAAAAATCGATTTTGCGTATTATGCCGCGCAACTCCTGAACGCGCAATACCCATTGCAATATAGCCAAAAGGCACTGCTGTGAGGCCGTAATCTAAGATAATTTTGATAATTGAGTTTTCCATGGCGTAACCTCCGATTTTTTTCAGCCGATTAATTTATAGCATATGGGCTCTAAGTAAAGGCTTTTGATAGTGTGAATGGAAGCGCTACCAGCCAAACCAGACACCATTCCCCATTTTCCCGAGCATTCTTTTCAAAAAAAAAGCCATTTTTTCCACAAGGGGGAAAAAATGTCCTTCTTATATATATTTTTATCCCTGTTCTTTAGGGTGGGTGTTTTCACCCATATGTAGCTGTTTTTTCTGGATTTTATACATGGCTTATCCACAATCTCGTGGCCCATATTACCCTTTCTGGAATTTATTTTTGCGGCATTTGCATCTTTTTTCCTCTTGCATCGCCATTTTTTTCAGCCTAAGGTTTCCGCGTTGGAATTAATAACTCCAACCCGAAATGCCCACGGTGATGCGGCAG
Source organism: Pseudomonadota bacterium (assembly GCA_039025725.1). Lineage (GTDB taxonomy): Bacteria > Pseudomonadota > Alphaproteobacteria > JBCCNR01 > JBCCNR01 > JBCCNR01. Next base: position 2,083 of record JBCCNR010000089.1, read on the forward strand.
AACTTAGTATTTTAAAAGGAATTTCTTATGAAATCTCCCCCTATTTATGCGCCAATATGTGCGCTGTTTTTGTCGTTTTTGATTCTCTGCTGGCACCTTCTGACCGTTTAGGAGCGTGCAGTGTCATATCTCAAGCAGGTTGCTGAGCGTAAGTTCAGCGACGCAGGCTTTTTTGTGCCCAGAGATTGGAAGAAAAACTCTGTTGCACAGGGAAATCTGAACTTAAACGGCATGTGCAGGATTATCAGGTCGAAAATTGTGCAGGCTTTTTTCGAGTTTGCTAGGTTGCGCGGTTTTAAGCTGAAAAATCAGCTGGGCGAAGAGGTGCGCATATCGCGTACGGCGCTGGCAGTATCGGATTCACTGTTGAATGGGTTTTATAATCAGGTGTCGGGTCAATGTAATCCGTCTTTTGCAGCACTGGCCAAGACGATGAAATGTAACAGAGACACGGCCCGGAAAGCCTTTTATGTGCTGCGTGATGTTGGGTTTTTAAGGGCAAAATATAATTATTCTCCGCGCCTGCCCGGCGAAAATTATGCTGCCGGTTATGAAAACCTCCAGCGGACAAACCAGTTTTATTTATGCAAGGGTGTGTATCGTATCATGCTGAAAATGATGAATCATACCGGATTTACGGATATTTCATCTTATGTGCCGTCTGTTTTCGATGTGAAAACAGCCCTGAAGCCGATCGCTCCGCCGGTGCAGTCTCCGGACATACGAAAAAACCTTCTGGTTGCGGAGCTTCTTGCGGATGCCGATGAGGATCCTCCCCCTGAAATCTCTCCCCTCAGCTCTGGAAAATGCCCTGAAATGGCAAAAATATACTCTCCGGCGTTAGATTTTTATAGAAAAAACAAAAAGAGCCCTCCATGCTGAAGAAAAAAACACTCTCTGAGGGCGATGTGCTGGACGGAATTATAAGCATGTTACGCGATGGATATCCATATGCGGTGATTGGCACGATGATGAATGTGCATCAAAGTCGTGTGCGCAAGATTGCTGTTGAGGCTGGCTTGCAATCGCTCTCGTCGCGCAGGCAAGAATTTCCGAAAATATTAAAACCAAAAAGTCTGTTGCCTATGGTTTATCCCAAAAAATATATGCGTAAAGAGGTTACGAAGCGCGTCAATCCGGATTTCAGCTTGTTTGTGCGTGAGAATGGGCGCGTTCATTTGCCGCATGAGGATCAGTGTAAGCATATTCTAGTTGTTGAAGGCGGTGACAGTAAGAAAGATCATTATTGCCAGAATAGGCGGCTTCCTCACAAGAGTTACTGTCAGTCTTGTATGAATGAGCTGTATGTCAAAAATGATAAATCTGGAAAGGGAGAACCATGAGTTTAAAGTTTCACCACATGCAACTACAATCACAGGAGTAAAAAATGAGTGACATGAAGCTTCCGGATCAAGGTACAGTCAAACGTCTTCGGTCTTTTATCCAGCGCCTTGAGCATCTTGAAGATGAGAAAAAAGATATAGCACACCATGTGAAGGATGTCTTTGATGAGGCCAAGTCAGAGGGATATGACACGAAGGCGCTGCGTCAGGTATTGCAGCTGCGAAAAATGCGCCCTGAGGTACGTGAAGAATTGGAAAATCTGACAGAGCTTTACATGAACGCTGTGTCTTAATGTTTAAATGGAAAAATAATGAGATATGTCTGTTTTCAAATCGGGGGATGTACAGGATTTTATTGACCTGATTGGTGTTGAGAGGGCGCTTCGCCTGGCAAAATATCGACGTAATTTATACATACCGGGCAAGCCCACTGAGGAACTGATTGCATTGTTGGGAGATGAGCTTGCCAAAGAGGTCTCAACTTATTTTGGAGGAATGTGCATTTCGCTTCCTTTGCAGAAATTGCGGATATCGATACGCAATGATGCGATTGTGAAATGCTATCGTGCTAATTTACAGGTCAAAGACATTGCAAAAATCTTTAAAATCAGCGAGCGCGCAGTTTTTAAGATCATCAAAAAATATGGCAGTCATAACCCTCCACCTTGTGATCAAAAGTATGCCTGATGCCGAAATCTGCAAAATCCAGAGGAGTTATTTTATCGAAAGTTGATCTTGCAAATTATTTCGGTGTGACGCGCCCGACGGTCGATGATTGGGTGCGTTCTGGATGTCCAGTTGTGCAAAAGGGCAATAAACGCACGCCATGGAAATTTAACAGTGCCGATGTATATGCATGGCGTTTGCGTCAGGCTGAGCAAGCGAGTGATGATGTTAAAGGGATGACTTTTGCTGAGCTGCAAAAGGAAAAATTGCTGGTTGAGGTTGAGCGTCTGAAATTTCAGGCAGCGCGAGAAAAAGGTGAGACGATTGATTTAAAACTGACGGAAGATTTCACGATGAAGCTTATGCTGGATATGAAAGCGAGAATGTTGCGTTTCCCCGGAGAAATTGCGCCGAAGCTTGATATGGCAGATAGTCGCTCCGATAAAAAAGGCATTTTAGAGGCTGCGATCAGGGAGATTTTTGAAGAGATTGATCGTGAGGGTGAAGATATTTTAGCAAAGATGCTGAGTTAAAATGGGTGCATTATTAGACATAGATGATCAGGACATATGTTACAGTCCGGAAGATCGTGAAAAGCTGCGCAGAATATGGCAGAAGTGCCTTGAGGTTTTAAAGCCACGCCCGGAATTGACGCCTGCTGAATGGGCTTCTGAAAACATAAAGCTACCAGCAGGAAACCCGATTACAGGTTATGTTGATTTCAACAATGCTCCCTATCAGGTTGAGCCGTTAAATTGCTATGCGCGCGATGATGTGTATAAGATGACGCTCAAATTTGGTGCACAGGTAGGCAAAACATTTATTATTAATGCAGGAATTGGCTATTGCATTGAATATGATCCACAAAATCAGATTATGATGCAGCCAACTGAGACGGATATTCAGGTCTGGTTAGAAACTAAATTTAAGCCCATGGTGGCCTCTTCAGATGAGCTTAAACTGCGTGTTGCGAAGCCGCGCTCTCGAGAAGGGGTGAATAATAATCGGATGATCTCCTATCCGGGCGGTTTTCTGATGTTTTCATGGGCAGGGTCAGACAATACAGTACATGGGCGCTCTGCCCCGAAAACCAATGCTGACGAGGTTGATCGTTATGAGCCACTCGAAGGACAGGGGCATCCTTGCGATTTGTTAGAGCAAAGATCGCGGACATTTGGTGAAACAGCGATGATGATAGAGAGCTCAACGCCGACGGTTAAGGGCGCGTCACGCATTGAAATGTCCTATAATGCAGGTGATCAAAGGCGCTGGTATGTGCCATGTCATGCTTGTGGGCATAAGCAATATTTCAGATTTGAGCAGGTAAAATGGGATAAGGATGCAGATGACAAGCATCTGCCAGAAACAGCGCGTTATGAATGTGAGGCATGTGGTGCCAGCTGGAATGACCGTCAAAAGAAGCAAGCCAATTTAGAGGGCGAATGGATTGCGGAGAGGCCCTTTAATGGCCATGTCTCTTATCACTTGCCAGAGCTGGCTTCAAATTTCGTAACATGGCGTGATATTGTACGATCATTTTTGGACAAAAAGCGCACTGGAAATATACAGACATTTATCAATGTTTCACTGGCCGAAGCATATGAGGAGACAGGAAAGCGTGCAGATCCGAATGTGATCATTAAACGCGCCATTCCTTTTGCGCATGATGTTCCGGAAGAGGTTTTGATTTTGACTGTTGGTGTTGATGTACAGCATGATCGCATTGAGGCGGAGCTTGTGGGTTGGACTGGCGAAAACCGCCAAAGCTATTCATTGGATTATAAGCGTTTTTATGGAGATGTGTTCCTCCCGGAGAGCCATGAGGATAGTCCATGGAAGCAGTTAAGTGCCTTTCTTAAAACAGAATATACGCATGCAAGTGGCTTAAAAATGAGTATCAAATGCGCGGTTATTGATAGTGGTGACGGGAATACAACGGATGAAGTCTATGCATTTTGCCGGCTGCGCCGTGTGCAGGGTGTATATGCAAGCAAGGGGCGCAGCGTCTGGAATAAAGAGATTGTTGCCGAAAGTCGGGCAGAGTTCTCAAAGGCAAAGAGAATCAGAAAGCGCAAGATCACGCTACCGCTTTTGATTATTGCCGTTAATGAGGCTAAATTGCGCATTATGCGTGATCTCTATGTGGATGACCCGAAACAAGCTGGTTATTGTTATTTCCCTGAAGGACGTGATGAAGATTATTTTAAAATGCTGACAGCCGAACAGCTGATGACGAAATGGTCAAAGGGTTTTCCAATGCGTTATTGGGTGCCAATACGAGAGCGCAATGAAGCGCTTGATTGCCGCGTATATGCACTGGCTGCGTTGATTTATCTGAAGCCCAATTATGTGCGCATTCGGCAGGAGCTCGCATCTGAAAAAGCAAAGCTTATGAAAACTGTCTCCGGAGAGACAGAGAATACAGCGCAAGGCCAACAAAAATCTAATTCAACAGGCAAAAAGCGACGCCGTAAAATGATTATAAAAGATGGTAAAAAAGAGGGTGTGGAGATTTAGGGTCAGCCCTCATTAAATTCATGAATTTAATGAGGGCTGACCCTAGGCTTGCCCTTCCTGAAAAAAACATATAATTATATGCAAATAAAGAATATTATTATATGTTTTTAAAGGTGAATGTGATAAAATTTGCATGGGATAAGGCGAAAGAGAAGCTGAATATCGAAAAA
>JBCCNR010000090.1:0-6700 GCA_039025725.1 Pseudomonadota bacterium
ATACCATGCAAACAGATGATGCTGAAAAACAAGAGCTTCTAAATTGGTATTGTAAAGCTTTCATTCAAGATAGCGACCCGGATGAGGTTGAAAGATATTCTCCTGAGAATATCGGACAATATATTCAAATGTCATTTGATTTTCTGGCGCACCGTCCCTTTGGTAAAGCGAGTGTAAGGGTTTATTCGCCGGATAAGAATAAAAGTGAGCTTGTTGGACGCACAATCATTGAGATTGTTAATGATGATATGCCGTTTTTGATTGATAGTGTCACGCAGTTTCTTGCCGAAAGAGACATTGAAATTCTTGATTTTTTCCATCCTATATGCCGGGTGAAACGCGATAAGGAGGGAAATTTTACGGGCTTCTCTGAACTTGACGGGCATCAAGATGGTCTGGCCGAATCGATCATGCAATTACATGTGCCGCGTTTGCCGCATGAGGCTGCGGAGAATGAATTTACGCAAAAAATTAAAACCATCATGCAGGAAGTCAGAAAGGCGATCAGTGACTGGCAGGTCATGATGCGGCGTCTTGATAAGATTATTTCTGATTTCACAGCATTTCCTGTGCCGGTTGATCACAATCATTTGCTGGAGGTAACGGGGTTTTTGCGCTGGCTAGGAAATAATCATTTTACTTTTTTGGGGGCGCGCGAATATCGTTATGACCCCGAAGATCGCAGCAAATTGAAACAGGTTCCTGACTCTGGTTTGGGCTTATTCCGTGACCCGGGATATTATGTCTTGCGTCAGGATGGAGACTATGTCGATGTCATTGATGGATTGAATGATATTGGGCGTGATAGCTCTCCGATTACGATTTTAAAATCAAACCGTAAGACGAATGTGCATCGTTTTGCGCATATGGATCAGATTTTTATCACCATCTATGAAGAAGGCGAAGTTGTCGGACAATATTGCTTTATTGGTCTGTTTACCTCAACGGCCTATAGTGCGCGTGCAAAAAATATTCCGCTTTTAAGTCATAAAGTTCATGAGATCATGCGACGTTCTGGCTTTAGGCCAACTGGGCATGATGGTAAGACGCTGACACATATATTAGATACATATCCGCGTGATGAATTGTTCCAAACAGATGTTGATGATCTTTATGGCATTGTCATGGGGATTATGAAGGTTGAGATCAGGCCAACCATTCGTTTGTTCAGCCGGCATGATCGTTTTAATCGTTTTGTGACGGCGATGGTTTACATCCCGCGGGAGCGCTTAAACACTGATGCGCGCCGCACTGTCGGAGAGCTGCTTGCCAATGCTTTTGGAGGGCGCTTATCGACATTCTCTCTCTGGTTCGGAGAGAATAATTATGTACGGATCAAATATATTATTGCGGTGACTCCGAATACGGTGAAGTCTCCGGATTTTAACGTCCTCGAAGCAGAGATCAAACGGATTACGGCCAATTGGACAGATGCTGTGCGTGAAGCCATGTATGGCAAAATCAATGATGCTGATATAGGGCCACTTGTGCGACATTATGCGCATAATTTCCCGCAAAGCTATCGCGAGATTCATAATGCTGCCGATGCCGTTAGAGATATTGAGATTTTAGAAAAAGTCTATGAAACACAGGCTATTATCCCGCATATCATTACGGGCGGGCCTGACAATCAACAGGTTATTTGTCGTATTTTTAGTCCGAATGGCGCTTTGCCACTTTCAGATTGCCTGCCTATTTTTGAGAATCTTGGATTTCGAGTTTTGTCTGAAAATCCACATCCGATCAATGCGCGTGAGCGTCATTTTTATTTGCATGAATTTGTGAATGAAAATGTCTCGGAATTTGAGTTTGAATTTTCTAAAATACGAGACTTGCTTTCAGAGGCTTTCTTAAAGATTTATCATGGACAGGTTGAGAATGATGCTTTCAACAAGCTTACGCTTGCATCTGGTTTAAGTGCGCGTCAGGTCTCTGTGTTGCGCGCATTTTCGCGTTATCTGAAACAGGCTGGCATTTCTTATTCGCAGCGCCTTATTGGTGTGTGTTTGGTGAAACATGCAACGATCTCCTATGAGCTTTATGCGATGTTTGATACGCTCCATAATCCAGATCTGGATATGAGCTTTGAAGAGCGTAAAGCGCAGGCAGATCAAAATAAAGCCAATATTTTGGAAGCTCTTAAAGATGTAACTGTCCTTGATGAGGATACAATTATTCGGCGTATGATGAATGCAATACGCTCAGTTTTGCGAACCAATGTTTTTCAGAAACATGATTATCTTGCTTTTAAATTTGATTGTGCACATTTGCATGATTTGCCTCTGCCGCGTCCCTATAGAGAGATCTGGGTTTATTCACCGCGCGTTGAGGGCGTGCATTTGCGTTTTGGAAAAGTTGCGCGCGGAGGGCTACGCTGGTCAGACAGGCAGGAAGATTTCCGGACAGAGATTTTAGGCCTTGTGAAGGCGCAGCAGGTTAAAAATGCTGTGATTGTTCCGGTGGGCGCAAAAGGAGGATTTTATGCCAAGCAGCTGCCTGATATGAATATTGTCGGGCGCGATGTCTGGATGGCCGAAGGTGTGGCTGCTTATAAGATATTTATTTCTGCTTTGTTAGATGTAACGGATAATATCGTCAAAGGAGACATTTTTCCGCCGAAAAAAGTTGTTTGCTATGATGATGATGATCCATATTTGGTGGTGGCTGCGGATAAAGGGACTGCGACCTTTTCAGATATTGCGAATGATCTGGCGATAGCGCATGATTTCTGGCTGAGGGATGCTTTTGCCTCGGGTGGGTCGGTTGGTTATGATCATAAGAAAATGGGGATTACGGCGCGCGGCGCATGGGAAGCTGTGAAGCGCCACTTCCGTGAGCTTGGAAAAGATATTCAGACCGAAGATTTCACCGTGATTGGTGTTGGTGATATGTCTGGGGATGTGTTTGGCAATGGAATGTTATTGTCTCGTAAGATCAATCTGATTGCTGCTTTTGATCATCGTGATATTTTTATTGATCCGGCCCCTCTGGATACAGAACAGAGCTATCTGGAAAGAGAGCGGCTTTTCAATCTACCGCGCTCCTCATGGCAGGATTATAAGAAAGATCTGATCTCTCAGGGGGGAGGGGTCTTTTCACGCAATTTGAAATCTATAAATTTAACGCCTGAAATCAGAGCCCTCACTGGCTTAACTGGCGAGAGCACCACGCCGCATAATTTAATTTCTGCACTTTTGAAAGCGAAAGCAGATCTTTTATGGTTTGGTGGGATTGGCACTTATGTCAAGTCGAACTCTGAGCGTAACAGTCAGGTGGGCGATAAAGCCAATGATCTTATCCGTGTGAATGGTACTGATTTGCGGGTGAAAGTCATCGGGGAGGGGGCTAATTTAGGCCTGACCCAAAAGGGCAGAATAGAATTTGCACTTTCCGGTGGATATATCAATACAGATGCAGTTGATAATTCCGCTGGCGTGGATTGCTCCGATCATGAGGTCAATATCAAAATCGCGTTGGGCCATGCCATGGCTGCGGAGAAACTCTCGACTGAAGAGAGAAATACACTTTTAGCCTCCATGACCGATGAAGTTTCAGAGCTTGTTTTACAAACAAATTATGATCAGACAAGATCCCTTTCCACCAGCCAAAATGTGTCACAAGATCGCTTACAGACTCATTCAAGATTTTTAAATTATCTTGAAAAACATGCTGACCTTAATAGGGATGTCGAATATCTCCCGGAAGAAAAAGTGATCTTTGCCGGGCGCTCCGGTTATAAAGGTCTTATGCGACCAGAATTGTCGGTCATGATGGCTTATTCGAAGCTTCATCTCTATAAAGTCATCCTCGAGACATCTCTGCCAGATCAGCCTGTGCTTGAAAAAGTTGTTGATGAATATATGCCAAAGCCGCTAAAAAAATATGACGCAGCGCTGAAAAATCATCCTCTTAAACGTGAGATCATCACGACAGTTATCACCAATCGCGCGATCAATGAAGGAGGAATTACTTTTATCTTCCGCCTCTGTGAGCGTTTGAATGTCACACAAGAGCAAGCCGTCAATGGCTATCTGATTGCGCGTCATATTATTGGCTTTGATGAATTGCTTCAACAGATTGGTGCGCTCGATAATAAAATCCCTGCTGAGCTGCAAATACGTTTTTATGAAATCTTACGCAAAGCTCTGTTCGATCAAACACGTCGCGTGCTGGTGAATTTCAATCAAAATTTAAATATTGAAGAGCTGATAAAGAAATATGCTGGTGAATTTCAGTATCTGTCACATAATATTGAAAAGACCCTCGGTGAAGTGATCTCTGTACAGTTCAAAGATTTTATTCAGAATTATCAGCATGAAGCCTTATCTGATGATTTATGTAAGCGTATTTGCTCACTCTATTTCTTGAAAAATGGCGCAGATGCGATTGACCTTGCTCTCCTGACCGGAGAAAATGCTACCCAAATGGCAAAGCTTTATTTTCATGTCACTGAATGGCTTGGGTTAGATGAGCTACGCCGTAAAGCCACTGAAATCCCTCTTTCTGATGTGTATGATCAGAAAGCCCTTAGTCAGATTATTACTGAAATGGATAGTGCAATTTATGATCTTGCGAAAAATGTTGCTTTATCCGGTCAAACGCCAGATGAGTGGTTTAAAGAGCGTCATGATAAATTTGTGAAATATAAAGAGACTTTCAATGATGCTGTGGCCGTAAATGTTTTGGGATTATCGCGCTTATCAATCATCGCATCCGCCCTGCATGATCTGATTGCTTGAGAAAAATAAGGCAAAAGGGCTTAAGGGTTAATATTGATGTCCTTTTTTTGATGCCGATTTCTGCGACTCAGCAGCAGCAGCTTGCTGTCTTTCTAGTTGTTGCTTCAGCTGTTGGCCTATGGTTTCGCGTAACTGTGATAATATCTGCGCCAACCCCATGACACCTTGTGCTGCCCTAGATACTGATTGTGTTGCATTTTGTACCCCATCTTGAAAGTTTCTGAGCTGAGCGTCTTGCGCCTTTCTTTGCTCCTCTGCCATTTTCTCGGCAGCTTCTCTCTGAGCTTCCTGATTCTTATTATAAGCATCAGTATAGTCTTTTAAAAACTTTCTTTTTGCTTCATCATTATCCTTGAAGTTTGGATATTTTTCTTTGTCATTCAACTCATCTAAAGGTTTATAGTCTTTATTATTCAGGAGATTATCAAACTCTTTTTTCGCATCATCACTAGAAAGATCATCTTTGCCCGTAATCTTTTTTAATGCCTGTATTTGCTCAAGCGGAGATAATTTTTCAAGCTTTTCACGTTGTTCCTCGGGAAGCTTATCTTTAAATGCTTTGACAGCTTTCCAATCTTTTAAAACCTGCTCTTTTCCGTCTTCAGAGAGCTTATCCCATTCCTCTCTGGAAAAGCCGTTACTACCTATCAGTTCATTTTCAAGGTCTTGTCTTTCTCTCACTTCTTGCAATTTTTTCTTTAAACCCGGGTGATAAAATTCAGCTTTATCAGTGAGTGGTTCTTCAAAATATTTGACGCGGAACTTATCGAAGTCCTCAAATGAAGTTTTTCCACTTTCTGCATTTTTTTTGAGCTTTGCGAGATCATCAGGCTCAATCTCCTTGCCCGACATAGCCGATGCCAACATAGTATAATGCAAATGTGCTGTTTTTTCATTGACGTCTTTTAGATCTCCATCGAGCGCACTTAGCATTTTATTATATGCTGCTTTAGCCTGTGGATCCAAAGCATTAATTGCCTTTTTAAGCTTCCCAACCTCAAGAGGGATATGGCTCTTATCTTTGACAGCACTAACATCCACAATATCGTCCATGGTTTTTATTTGCCTCTCAAGGAGCTCGGTTGCCTTTCGTTTCTCTTCCATGAGGTCGGTTATAATTTTATCGATTGCCTCTGGTTCTTTTATATCTTTGGCAAGTTTTTTCTTGGCTCCATCTGAGAGAAAAGCGTTTTTTATAGCTTCCTGATCTTCAATATTTAGCTTATTAAATTTATTATTTTGAAGCAGATTTGCATAATTTGTTGTTAAGTTTTTAACCTCATCGCCAGTTATGTCTCTCCCAGCGTCAATCTCTATGAGATTATGTCCTGAAATGCTTTTGGTAACAGCGCTCTTTATAGGATCAGGAATATCAGTCAGGCCATCAAGAGCCGTTTTAATATACTCATCTGCTGCCTTCCATTTACCAATCTGCTCCTTCGAAATTGAGACGGTTTCAGGTGGCTCTTTTAAAGCTTTCATAATAGCTAAGTTCATCAACGGTTTGAGCTGTTCCTCTGTTGTACCATCACGTTTTAACTTTTCTATATTTTCTAATGATTTTTTATATTCTGGCTTATCTTTCACCAGTGCTTTGGCTTGCTCAAGATCCTCATCTACATTAAAATAATTTATAGCATCACTTGTAGTTTTCTTTATGTTTTTTAAAAGGTTGCCGCCTTTATTCCAGAGAGCTTTAAGATTATCGTATAAATCTCCTGTTTCTTCAACGCCCCTTGGAGAGATTGGTTCTGTAGGTACGCTAGCATCCCCTGACGCTGCTGATGTAGCAGTACCCTCTACAGCAGGCTTCACTGGTGCGGTTTGACTGGCATCTGCTGGCGATACTTTGTTTCTTCCCCGACTTACAAGACTTGCGGCATTACCAGCAAATCTTGATATAGTATCCGTTACATTCCTAAAGGGCTGGCTATTTACTTGACTATCTGTAGGAGTTGAAG
>JBCCNR010000091.1:0-6693 GCA_039025725.1 Pseudomonadota bacterium
CCGCCAAAGCAGCGCCAGAAAAACCAGAGGCAATAAGATTATTTACAGTCTCTGGACCAAATACTGGCAAGTCAGCCGCGCGCGTCTGTTGCTTTTTCGGCGCTTTTATCAATATTGGCTTTGCTAAGCCAGATTTTCGCGCAACAGGAATATCCTGACATCGCAATATCATAGCATCAGTGCCCTCCAAAGCCTCAATGGCCAGTACAACCTCATCCGCAATAGCTATGGCTTGCCCGATATCATGTTTGGATAAACTTTCTAAAACCTCCCTGCCCTTTTTAACTGTTTCTAGAAATGTCTCTGATGGTGCATTTGATGTTAAGCAGCCCAAAGGCATCATTAAGTCCGGGCAGATATCGGCAATAGAAAGCGTACGAAAACCGGCTATGTCAAAGATGGAAAGCACATCTTTCAAAAGTGCATCATCGCCTTTGCGGAAAGATGAAAAAAGTCTCAAAAGCGTTTTAAAACCTATCCAATCCAATCTGAGAGAAGCAATATTCGGACGGGTTAGCCTGCCTGCAAGACAAATATCTGTAATCGCATTGTCTCGTAAATGACGAAAGAGAGCCCCAACTTTCCCCAAAGACACTGTAGTATCTGCCTTAAGTTTATTCGGAAATTCGTGAAACCCAACAACATATGGTTTAAGATTTTGTTTTTCCAATGATGTAAATATAGCTTGCGGTAAGCCACCTTCAAAAGCAAGAAGTGCAATTTTATGCATAGCTTCTAATCCGGCATGACAAAACGTCTTTTGCTATCACGCCGCAGAAACGCCACAATATCCATAACGAGACTATTATCTGCGTAGCTCTCAGCGACTTCATCAAGGCGATCTGCTAATTTTTGTGTCTCACTTTTCTCAAAAATCTTTTTATAAGCGGCGCGTATCTGATGAATTTTCTCTTTCTCAATTCCCGATCTATCAAGACCAACCAAATTAAGACCTTTCAAACTCGCACGATTGCCCATGACAGTCCCATAAGGAATAACATCATGCTCAACGCCCGTCATCCCACCAATCATAGCCATTTTTCCTATATGGCAGAATTGATGCACAGCACATAGACCGCCCAAAACAGCGTGATCTCCGACAACAACATGCCCTGCCAAAGTTGCATTATTCACCAAAATCACCTTATTTCCAACCTGGCAATCATGCCCAATATGAACACCAACCATCAGCAGATTATCATCACCAATCTGTGTCAGCATGCCGCCATTTTCTGTACCAATATTCATGGTAACATGCTCACGGATCGTATTATTGCGACCAATAACCAGACGCCCGGCCTCGCCTTGATATTTTAAATCTTGCGGTGCTGTCCCGATCGCTGCGAAAGCATGAATGACTGTGCCTTGATCAATTTTTGTATGTCCTTCAACAACCACATGCGACTTTATCGTAACATCATCCCCAAGAATAACATGTTTTGCGACAGTCGCATAAGGGCCCACAATGACATTCTTTCCAATCACCGCTCCGTCTTCTATAATGGCTGTCGAGTGGATATCTGTCATATATATTGTCTCTTATGGCTTATAGGGGACGATCAATCCTGCGTCATAATCATAGCAGTATATTGAGCCTCTGCAACAATAGCATCGTCAACATAAGCTTTACCCTCAAATTTCCAGACATTGCGCCTATTCTGTAATGCCTTAACCTTCAAATAAAGCCTATCTCCCGGCCCCACTGGTTTACGAAATTTAGCAGTTTCAACACTCATGAAATAAACAAGTCTTTCCTTCGTCTCTTCGGATGGGTCTTCCTTATTTAAAGAATGAATGACCAAAATACCAGCCGTCTGTGCCATAGCCTCAACGATCAGCACACCCGGCATAACAGGGTGACCCGGAAAATGCCCCTGAAAAAAAGGCTCATTGATGGTGACATTTTTTATTCCTGTTGCAGTCTTGAAATCAATCATATCTTCCATGCGATCCACCATCAAAAAAGGATAGCGATGCGGAATCATCTTAGAGATTTCTTCATAACCAGCAACATCACCCACACGCGCCTGAGATAAAACGTCTTCAGACATTACACTTCACTCCTCTGTTTGGCAGCTCGCGTTAAAATTGCGAGTTCTTTTAAATTCTGACGACGCGGTTTCGCCGGAAGGCCACTCCATGTTTCGCCATCTGGAATATCTTTACTCACACCAGCACCACCAGCTATACGCGCTCCCGATCCAATTTTCAAGTGCCCAGCAACACAAGTTTGCCCTCCGCAGACAACATAATCTCCGAAAGTGACGCTACCGGCAATCGCGCACTGACCAGCCACCACGCATCCTATACCCATAACAACATTATGTCCAATCTGCACAAGATTATCAATTTTCGAACCTTCACCGATAATCGTATCGTCAATCGCGCCGCGATCAATGGTTGTACCAGCGCCAATATGCACATGATCCTGCAAAATAACGCGGCCAAGCTGAGGCACTGAAATATGCTCTTGCCCCAATGCATAACCAAAGCCAGGACTGCCAATCACAACACCAGAATGAATATGCACATGATCCCCAATCAAACAATGTGACAGCGACACATTTGCGCTTATTCGTGCATACCTCCCTATAGCAACGCCAGCACCAATGACAGACCCAGATGATATGATCGTTCCCGCACCAATTTCGGCCCCAGCATGAATAACAACATTTATAGATGTTTGTACGTCGTCCTCTAATTGTGCATCTTTGTGAATATAAGCGCCATACTGATCTTGTTGATAGTCTGATAGAGGAGATATACTCTCTGTGCGATCTTTATAAAGATAAGATGCACATAAAGCATAAAGATGATAAGGCTTTTGCGTTCTGATCATACAGGCAGATGCCGGACAAATATCAGCATATTCAGGCTTTGCAATCAAAAATGACGCAGCACTCTCAGTAAAATCCTGCTTATATTTCGGATTGTCAAAAAAGGCGAGCTCTCCCTTTTGAGCTTTATTCAAAATATTTATAGATGAAATATCCTGATCAATATGTGAAGACATGTCATTTTCTGGCATAATAAGCTTTGCAATCTGCGGAAGCTCACACAAATCTTTTAGAGTTCTGAAAGAGGTGCGTGCAAAAAAACGATCATCTACCATTGAGAAGTTCCAGAAATATTGAAAAAAACTGCCTTATACTAAGCGCCTTAATTCATTTTCGATATTATACCTATCACAATTATTATACATCAAGCAACTTGAACTGATTTTTTCTCTCACGCCAGTTGGCTTACGCGAACACTTCCTTGGGTCTCCGAGGGGGCGCGCAACGATGCGCGGCGCCCAGTCGGGCGCTCTACCAAAAGCACTTAATCAAAAACTATTAGGGCTTTTGGTATTATTTATCCCAACAGATAAAGATTAAAACTGTGATCCAGCAGAAAAACGAAAAACTTGCTCTCGGTCAAAGCTCTCTTTGACAACAGGATAAGCAAAATCAAGCCGAATAGGGCCTAATGGCGATGTCCAGTTCAAACCAAACCCAACCGAAGAACGAATATTTGCATCATCCTTAACATCATTTTGATTGGTCACACCTGAAGGGATATTATCCACATTCCATATCGTTCCTGTATCATTAAACAGCGCACCAGACATCCCAAAATCATCTAATCCAGGCAATGGAACCGTAACCTCAGAGCGCAAAATTGTAAAATAAGTTCCACCAATCGCATCAGCATTCTCATTTGGATTACTCGGAACAATCCTTGGGCCAACACCAGCAATATCAAAACCACGAAAACTCGCTGCGCCCAATAAATTACGATCAATAATCCGCAAATCATACCCCCCAAATGGGAAGACGGCTCCGCCCTCAAGCTCCCAGGAGAATGTGTATTTTTCAAGCGGTGTATAAAAAACCTTCCCGGAGGCAATCGTCTTAAATGCTTTGACATCCCCTCCAAGACCTGCAAGGTCTTGATTGACACGCAACAAATATCCCTCCGTTGGGAATATAAAATCATCACGCTGATCATAAATAGCTTCGTAGCCAACAGAAGAAGAAATAAGCGCCCCACGATCAGCAGTATCTCGCACAATCGCCGATGCCTGATCGTTCAAATTATTGATTTCCCCATAATTTATCTTATAACGCGGACGCAAACTTAAATCCTCCGCGGCCAGAAAACCAGAGCGCAAAACAAAACCTGTATTGCTCTCATCATAAGATGCCTCCTGCCTAAGATCTGTTGTTGTATGATAAATATCAAACCCACCAGAAAGGTCACGATCCAGCAAATAAGGCTCTGTGAAGCCAAAATCAATCTCCTGACGCCGTCCACTTAAAAGCGCCCCAACACGCACATATTGGCCACGCCCCAAAAAGTTACGCTCTGTGAGGCTGATTTCCCCGAGTAGATTATCAATTGTCGATACTCCAACACCAAAAGTAATATCACCCGTCGATTGCTCTTCCACATCAACGCGCATATCTACACTTCCGGCCTCACTCCCCGGACGCTCAATCAAATCCACTTTGGAAAAGAAACCCGTTCCGCGCAAATCACGCTCTGACCGCTCAAGCAAAGACCTGTTTAAAGGGTCTCCCTCAACAATGGAGAGCTTCCTGCGGATAACATCATCAAGCGTACGAACATTTCCTGATATATCGATACGCTCAACATAAGCCGGCGCGCTTTCCGATATAACATAAGTCAGATCAAGCTCAGTATCCCCAACGCGCTCAATTTCACCGCGGACATCAACAAATGGATAGCCTTGCTCCGAGAGGAACAAAACCAAATCTTCCTCATTTTTACGCACAGATTTTTTATTATAATAATCCTCATTTTCCTGATCGACATGCTCATTTATGTCATCAAGCTCAATATCCGTAAGACGATCATCAATATTTACATTTCTAATCTGATAACGTCGTCCTTCATTGACCACGAACTTTATAATAAAAGCCTCTTTGTCAGCAGTCAAAGTTGCCGTTGCAGACTCCACAATAAAATCAGCAAACCCTTTTTCTTCATAGAATTCAACAAGCTTACTTTTGTCAACAGCCAGACGATCCTCATCAAATGTACTGTCAGAGCTGAAAAAACGCCACCAATGATCCTCTTTCGTATCTATAATCCCACGCAAACGTGAATCTGAAAAGGCTCTATTGCCGATAATCGAAATATCTTCAATATAGACAACTTCACCCTCTTCAATCTCAAAGACAAAATCCACACGATTATCAGGCTTTTTAACAATTTTAGGCACAACCTCAGTGCTATAGCGCCCTGCACGCTTATATAAATCCTGAAGACGCAACATAGAGGCCTTTACGCGCGCATCCGTCATCATCGCACCTTCTTTGAGTAAGACTTCCGACCTTAAAGTGTCATCATCATAACGATCATTTCCATCAAAATATAATTTCGCAATGATTGGATTTTCAACAACATCAATGAGATAATTCCCAACTCCGTCAGACGTAATCTGTACATTTGAAAAAAGATCAGACGCCAAAAGCGCCTTCACACCAGAGTCAATTTGCTGAATATCTGGATTATCCCCAATGGAAAAAGGTAAATATCGGATGATTGCTTCTTTATCCAAACGCGAATTGCCATTCACAGCAAAATTCTTAACGGTTTCAGCAGCAACAAAAGATGGCACTAACACGACCACACACCATATGATCGCGCAGATTATCCTGCTCATTATATCTTCCCTAAATTTTTAATATAATTAACGATGCCAAGATCGTTCAAAACTGTAAATACCATTAAAGACATAACAATAATAAATCCAGTCTTAAATGCATATTCCTGAAATTTACGCGAAGGCTTGATACGTGTTATCAGCTCAAAGAGATAAAGCACAATATGCCCCCCATCCAACATAGGCACTGGCATAAGATTGACCAAACCGATACTCATGGAAATCCATGCCATAAGATTAATGAAAATGACAAAACTATCTTGCTGTAAAGCATCACCAGCAAAAGACCCGATTTTAATAGGACCACTTAAATGGTCAGTCGAAGCATATCCCTGCACCAGACTCTTTAAAAAAGCCCATGTTAATGATGCAATAGATATGGTCATATTATAAGCCTCTGTCGCAGAAGCCGAGACATCATATTGCCTGAACGTAAAATTTGCTCTCTCAAAAGCAATCCCGATGACTGGGATATCTCGTCCTTCCTTATCTTTTCGCAAGATAGGTGTAACAGACATATCCTGCTGCATGTTATCTCTAAGTATTTTTAGAGATATATCACCCTGCCGAGCCTCCCTGACAGCCATTTGCACATCCGCACTGGTAAGAATACCCTTCCCATTCACCTGAAGAATCTTATCATTTTTCTGCAATCCAGCCATAAAAGCCGGTGAGCCCTCTTCAACCTGACCAACATAAGGAGCACCATGAAATAATATCCCGACAACTGGTATTTCCTGCCCCTGCATCTCTCGCATGACGGGCGTTAAAAGAAATATCTTAACGTCATCCCCGCGTAAGATTTCAATATTGGTTGTGCGACCAAATGTTTTAATAAGCTCCGTTCTGCTTTGCTGAACAGACTCAATCGCGAAACCATCAATCGTCAGAATTTTATCACCCCGCTTTAAACCAGCCTCAGCGGCAGGCATATCCGGCAGGACATCCATAATATAAGGATCAGAATGTCCAACTCCACGAAAGAAAAACAAGCCCCATAAAATCACAAAACATAATATGAA
>JBCCNR010000092.1:0-6676 GCA_039025725.1 Pseudomonadota bacterium
AAAGCTATTTCCACACTTACATATGAAAACTGACTATCATAAAGTATCCTGTAAAATTACCTCTATTGAAGCCTTTATTGCAGAATATTAGAATTTATAATGTACTGGAATTTACGATCTCGTCCAGCTCAAGATAGCGATTTTCAGCCTGATCAAGCTCTGACTTTGCGTCTCCTAAACGCCTCGCGACTTTATCAAATTTTTCAGGGTCGTGCGTATAAAGATCAGGATTGCTCATTTCTACCTCAAGTCGCTTGATCTCATTTGTTAAAGCATCAATTTTCGCTGGAAGCTTTTCATATTCATGCTTGATTTTAAACGTCACTTTTGCTGGCTTTCTTGGCTCATTCTGAGCCTGAGTTTTTTCCTTTTTATCCTGTTTGAGCTTTGCTGGCTGCGCCGCTGTGGCGTTTTTCTCATCACTATTTTGTTTTTTATAAGTTAGATAGTCACTATAACCACCAACATGACATTCAATGTCTCCATCTCCCTCGAAAGCCAAAATCTTCGTAACAGTCTGATCCAGAAAATCCCGATCATGCGACACAATTAATAATGTTCCCTTATAATTGATCAGGACCTCTTCAAGCATATCAAGAGTTTCCATATCAAGATCATTTGTCGGCTCATCGAGGATGAGAAGATTACCCGGATTGGCCAAAACCTTCGCCAGCATCAGACGATTTTGCTGTCCTCCGGATAAAGTGCTCACATCATCTCGGGCACGTTTTGGGTCAAACATAAAATCTTTCAAATATCCACATACATGGCGCATCTTGCCACCGACATTCACATATTCTCCGCCATCAGGGCATAATGTTGCCCATAAAGATTTATTTTGTTTCAAATCAACACGGTTTTGATCAAAATAAGATGTCGTCGTTGCAGGTGATAATTTTGTTTTCCCTTTATCTGGTTCAATTTCCTTGAGGAGTAACTTCAAAAAAGTCGACTTCCCGGACCCGTTATTCCCTAAAATTCCAATGCGATCCCCCTTATAAAGCCTGAAACTAAAATCATTCAGAATAATTTTTTCTTCATTCTTCTGGTTCGTAAAAGATTTATAGGTCTTGAAAAAATCCGCCACAATATGCGAGGGCAAATCCATTTTCTTAGGCGCATCCAATTTGATTGAGCGCATAACATTACGAAAAGCCGATTGATCCTGTTTCAGCCTTTCACGCTCTGTTTTGACCATTTGCAAGCGTCTTTGATTGCGTTTGCGCCGCGCCTTCACCCCGCGCGAGGCCCATTCAATTTCTTCAGCAAGAATTTTCTCACGATTATGTAGCTCTCGCGCCTCTTGCTCCAGCATCATATCTTGCCAATCTTCAAATTTAGCAAAACTATGTGGACAAACACGTAACCCTCCGCGATCAAGCCAGAAAACTTTTTCCGACGTATTCGCTAAAAAAGCCTTATCATGGCTGACACATAAAACAGCACCGCGATAATAAGATAAAAATTCCTCCAGCCATTCAATGCCTGAAATATCCAGATGGTTTGTTGGCTCATCCAGTAATAAAATATCAGGCTCTTCTACCAAAGCACGCGCAAGAAAACAGCGCCGCAATTGCCCTCCGGATAAAGTCTCCAGCATAGCTTTTTGGTCTAAATCCAGTGGCTCACTGACCATATCCACCATATAATGATATTCTTCTGATTGTAGCTCTGGGTCCAAAGCCGAGAATATAAAATCAAAAACTGTTATCCCCTCAGGGAATTCCATATCCTGCTTTAAATATCCCACGCGTAGGCCGGGAATTTGCCATCTTTCACCAGTATCTAAATCACGATCGCCCGTTATGATTTTCATCAATGTGGTTTTGCCAGCACCATTTTTTCCAACCAAAGAAATTTTCTCACCTTCATGGATGTTAAATCCAAGCGATGTAAAGACAGGCTTGTCTCCATAGGAAACATCTGCTTCGCGAACAGAAAGAATAAGAGGCGTATGGGGCATGCTATATTTGAGAAACTTTAATATATTTTTCTTTGCGCTTTGCTTTGATCTCATCTGGGCCAAAAGCGCTCAGACGAATAAGAACATTCTCTATCGATAAACCAACTTTTTTAATGAAACTCTCTGCGTCTCTATGGGCGCCTCCGACAGGTTCTTCGATAATTTCATCGATAATTGCCAGATCATGCAAATTCTGCGAGGTCAACTTCAAAGCATTGGCTGCATCTTTGGCTGCTTTTGCATCTCGCCATAAAATTGACGCACACCCCTCCGGGCTGATCACACTATACATTGAATGTTCAGGCATCAAAATATAATCCGCAGTCGCCAGAGAGACCGCACCGCCCGATCCTCCCTCCCCGATTATGACAGATACAATAGGGACTTTAATACGAAAACAAGCACGCGTTGCTTGCGCAATGGCTTCTGCTTGGCCACGTTCTTCGGCGCCAACACCCGGATAAGCCCCCGGCGTGTCAATCAATGTAATCACAGGAAGCCCAAAACGATCAGCCATATCCATAAGGCGCACAGCTTTTCTATAGCCCTCTGGTTTGCCCATACCAAAATTATGCTTTAAGCGCGTATGCAGATCATGCCCTTTTTCATGCCCTATAATCATAACAGAGCGCCCATTTAATGTCGCAATCCCTCCGATAATAGCGTGATCTTCGGCAAAATTACGGTCTCCTGCTAGGGAGATAAAATCAGGGCATAATATTCTGATATAATCCAGAAAATGTGGGCGCTCCGGATGGCGCGCAACCTGCGTTTTTTGCGCAGGCGTGAGCTTTTCATACATATCTTTCAAAACAGAAGCTGCCTTTGATGATAAGCGTGAAATCTCATCTGAAATATCAACCGACCCTCCGGTTTTTTCCAGATTTCGTAACTCTTTTATCTTACCTTCAAGGTCGGCAACAGGTTTTTCAAAATCAAGATATGTAATCATATGATCCTTAAAAGATATGTTTTAGACAGTAAAAATTAGAGACATCTAACTATAGTGATAATAGGGACTGCTTCATATGTTATCATCACGCGGTAAGATGTCTGAAAAATTACATATGATTATCATCTGCATCTAATTGTTGCAATCTTTCAAATCATGAAAATTTTATAGCTCACCTTCAATAGGTATGATTGTGACCTCAATCCTTCTATTTTTTGCAAGATCTTTTGCTGTATTGCCCTTCGAAACCGGAGAATGTTCTCCAAATGCCGCCGCGATCAGCTTATTTGCAGGGATACCTTGTTTTTCCAGATATTCCACGACACGTAAGGCTCTCAGGGCAGATAAATCACGATTGGTGATAAAATTATCTTTTGGCTTGATAATGTCAGTATGCCCGTCAATTCTGATAGAGATTTTATCAGCATATTCAGACTTTAATAGCGCTTTGAGCGCACTCACCAGAGACCTTAATGACTTATATCCCTGTTGAGATATTTTCCGAGTACCAATCGCAAAAAGCGGTTTTTGTGCCAGAATAAAACGATTGCCTTTTGCTGTTAGTGCCTTGTGCTGGCTCGCTATTTTCTCCATTTTTTCTATAAGAGCGTTTGGCAAGCTCTCTTCAGATGTTGTTTGCGAAGTGGCCTCAGAATTTTGTTTGGCTTTCAATAGGGCTGACTGTAATTTTTCATCACGCGCCTGAAGGATACGATCAAATGAGCCTATAACAAGCTGAGGGATTTCTTTTTGAGTATATGTTTTATCGAGATTTAGTGCTGCATCTTCCTCGCTGAGGCGGTTAAAGATATCTTTATAATTTTCTTGCGCTTGAACAAGCAATTTTTCTAAAGCTGTGATGTGTTGATTTTTCTGCTGAAGATCATTTTCTTTATCGTCAAGTATATCGGCCTGTTCCCTGAGCTCATCTTGAATGAGTTGCATTTCTTGCGATATATCAAGCCCATTTTCCGCGATCTTCGGAGCAAGACTTATTTCAGAATGAGGCTTATCTTCGGTAAATAAAGACGGCATATCATATGCTGAATTTTTTGTAAAAAGCTGACCAGAAGCCAGCACCAATCCCAATGCCAAAAATGTAAAAAGATAAAGAATAATCACCGTCAAATCTGTTGAGCGTCTGAAAATCATATGGCCTCCCTTTTATTTTAAAGAGCTGTTTTTACGCAGGCTCTTTACACATCTTCTTTGCTTTGACTGTTGGTGAAATTGGTCAGCGGTACGTCAGCACCAGCCTCTACTGGCATGAACATAACAGGTTTTGCACGTTCAATTTTTATCTTTTTGATTTCATCAATCACAGAGACCTTAATTTTATCCAGATCAGAATTTTGTAGATTTTGTTGATCACTCAATTTATTGAGGCTGACGACTATTTTATCAACAGCATTTTGTAAGTTTTCAGTCTTGCTGGCGATATTATTAAAATGCTCTTTATAGGGCTCTTCTTTCTGCGATGTTTCACTCTCTTCTTCAGAGCGCTGCAACTTAAATAACGCTTCACTGATTTGGTTCAAACGCTTATCCTGACGATCTGACGTATCATTGATCAATTCTTTAAGCTTCTTAGTATCGTTTCTTCGCTGAGAGTGATCTTCTTTATTATCTTCGCTTGCCTTGAGGTCAGAAAGATTTTCTTTCAGGCTCTGAATATAATCAGATAATGTCGTATTCAGAGTTTCAAATCTATCAGAGACCTGCTTTAACAAGCTATCATCACGCAACTTTAGCTTTTCATCAAGCTGTGCGAAAGTGGTATCAAAATTTTGCGAAGTCTCAACCTTATCCTGCATAATTGAGAGCTTGGTCGCGATATCATCAAGCTTTTCAGTATCATGCGCCTTGAAGTCAGTCATAATTTTGTTGATTTTTTTGAGTTGTGGATCAAGAGCTTCATCAACAATTTTTGCAACAGTTTCAAAATTGAGGTTATTATTCGCAGCCGTAAATATATTATTTTGCAACGTATCAACCTTTTCAATCAGTGATGTTAAGGTACGATAGATCAATGCATCGTCAGATATTTTCGTGATGGCCATTTTATTTTGCGGCAGGCCAGCAGGTGGTGCAACGCGGCGGGAAAATGTCGCATGATCCTGCGCGAGAGCAATTTTATGCTCAGCGTCAATCGCGATCTTCTCACAGAGCCCCTCAAGCAACCATTCAAAAAACAATATAAGGACTTTGGCAAAAATTCCTAAAAAAGCGCTTCCAGTCGCAAAAGCAACGAGCGAGAAAAGGTTTAAGTCTGATTGTGCAGCCTCAGCGCCGGATAAAGCAGCCGTAAACGTCACTAATATCTGAATAATGCTCCAGAATGTTCCGAGCAAACCACATAGAAGCGCAATACCACCGATAAAGTTGAGAGGTTTCACTGTATCTTGTAACTTTTTACATATCGTTTTATGTAAAAATTTAGGATAGGATGCAGAAAATTTCTGCGGAGATGTCAAGAAAGACGTAATCTCTGGGCCAATCAAAAACGCATTTTTTGGCTGAGCATAGTCGTCATTCTCATCTTCTGATGTATAATAATTGGAAAAGAAATTCTCAGTTGATTTCAATCGCAGAACTTGCGTGAAAAAATAAAGTGCAGCAGCGATGATAAATGCTGCAATCAAGCCATTGAAAATCGGAGAATATCCAAGCAAAACCCCCACTTTAGGCCAAAATGCAATGGTTAAATATCCACCAATAAAAACAATAAACACCGCTAGACCAAACGTGGTCATGGCTTTTAAAGAAGAGCTTGCTTGCTCATTTTCATGGGGCATATCTTCATAATAGGAGGTGAATTTCTCTTTGCGAATATATGTGTTTTCCATATAAAATTTCCTACATACCAGAGTTTTCTAGAACAAACCTTCAAGAAACCCGTATTTACCAAAATAATATAGGCTCAATATCAAGCCAATAACAACTATACCTTTTTTAATATATTTTGGATGAATGGCTTGTCCGACAAGTCCTCCAAAATATCCCCCCATTATACTTCCGATTAAAAGAACCACAGTATGTGGCCAACTGATTTCACCATTTGATATAAAGATGAGTATCGCAGCAAAATTGATAAAGACAGATAAAATATTTTTTACCGCATTTATCTGATGGATATCATCAAGATCGATGAAATTAAGTGTTGCAATCAGGAATATACCCAAACCAGCGCCAAAAAATCCGCCATATAGAGCAGAAAACACCAGAAGGCCATATCCCAGAAAGCCTTTCACCCTATTCATACTTTTAATTGCACCGCTTTGCAATGTTTCTTTAATCATTGTTGAAAAATAACTTAAAAAAGTTGCTCCTAAGAGCAACCAAGGTATGAAATATTTGAATTTTTCATTGCCCAACCATATGACAGTATATGCTCCGGTTGCGCCGCATATCATTCCGATAGATAAAATAAGAACAAAAGACACACCGTTTTTGATAACATGATGACGATATGCGAAGGCTGCACTGAGATTGCCGGGAATAAGCGCTAATTTTAAAGAGCCATTGGCAATAACAGGCGGCAATCCGAGTGACAATAAAACCGGAAAGCCAATAAAACTGCCACCGCCAGCAAATGCATTGACAATTGCTGCAAGTGCGCCTGTGATAAACATTATTAAGATATGGTCTAACGGAAGCGTGAAAATATCTGTTATCATTTAATATGTCCTGACCCTAATCCTCGAATATCCGTCTGAAGATACCCGGTGTTAAGGCAGAAAGTGGGTTCACTTCAATATTGG
>JBCCNR010000093.1:0-6667 GCA_039025725.1 Pseudomonadota bacterium
ATCAAAAAAAGCTTGAACAGATAGAAGATGCGGTTCTAAAAGCCGAAAATATCTGTAAAAGCTATGGAGATCGTCCTATTTTACGGGATATTTCGCTTGATATCCGTGCCGGTGAGGCTGTTGGCTTGTTAGGGCCGAACGGAGCCGGTAAAACAACAGCATTTTATATCATTACAGGCTTGGTTAAGACAGATAAGGGATCAATCACATTGGGTCCAATGGATATGACTGCTTTGCCTATATATGACCGGGCAAAGGTTGGCATTGGCTATCTTCCGCAAGAAGCATCAATTTTCAGAGGCCTCACTGTAGAGGAAAATATTCTCGCAATTACGGAAATGTTCGAGAAAAATAGCAAAGAAGCCATTTTGAAAGCTGAAAAGCTCATGGAAGAATTTTCTATTTTGCATTTGCGCAAGACACGTTCAACGGCACTCTCTGGGGGAGAACGGCGTAGGTTAGAGATTGCGCGCGCTCTTGCGAGCAATCCGAAATTTTTATTACTTGATGAGCCTTTCGCGGGTGTGGACCCTATTTCTGTTAAGGATATACGCGAATTGGTAAAGCATTTAACAGATCGGGGCTTAGGGGTCCTGATCACGGATCATAATGTACGTGAAACCTTGGATATCATAGACCGAGGCTATATTTTATTTGAAGGCAATATTCTCATGCAGGGAACCCGCAAAGAGATAATAGATCATCCGAAAGTCAGAAGGCTCTATCTTGGTCAGGATTTTTACTACAAAGAATAGAGGAAAAAATGAGCAATTCACAGAGGTTAGAGATACGTCAGTCACAAAATCTTGTGATGACGCCACAGCTACAGCAGGCGATAAAGTTACTACAAATGAGTAATATTGAGCTCTCTACCTTTGTGCAACAGGAACTTGATACCAATCCTTTGCTGGAAGAAGATTTTGAAAGTCATATGTCAGATGAGGATCTTAATCGTCAGGCTGTTAATTCTGAATATGAGAGATTGATGCAAATTCATGAAACTCTTTCTAAAGAGGCGATTGAAAATTGTTTTCATGATAGTGGCCCTGATAAGGGAGATCGTTTTGAACATAAATCAGAGCGGAATCTGAGTGATTATCGTGATTTTAGTGTAAATAACGAAGAACATATTCCGGATGACCGTAATTCTGCTTATGCTTTTGAAGATAATTTAAGAGATTTCTTATCAAAGCAGCTGCATATGGCGACGCGCAATCCGATAACGGGTCTGATTGGGTCTTATATTATCGGCTTAGTTGAAGAAAGTGGTTACCTTAATGAAACGGCCGAAGAAATTTCTGGAAAATTAATGGTGCCCTTGGAATATGTGGAAGAAACGCTTGATATTTGTAAAAGCTTTGAGCCAAGTGGGATATTTGCTGCGAACCTTCAGGAATGCCTGACGATACAGCTTGCTGATAAAGGCGTATTAGATGATAAGATGCTAGAGCTTTTAGACCGTCTGGAGCTTTTGGCGAAAAAGGAATTTTCAGCTTTGATGAAGCAAATTGACGCATCGAAGGATGAGCTTCAAAATATGATTATGCATATTAAAGCGCTTAATCCAAAGCCCGGAAGTTATTTTCAACATAATCCTGTGCAGCCACTTATACCGGATATTCTCGTTGAGCAAAAGCATGATGGCGGCTGGAAGATTGAACTTAATTCAGAAACATTGCCTAAAATTGCTATTAACACCAAATATCAGCTTCATTTAGGGAAGGATGGTACGGAAACGGATAAATTCATCAGAGATAATTATTCGCGCGCCTCTTGGTTGATGCGCAGTTTAGACCAAAGAGCTGATACAATCTTACGTGTCGCATCGGAGATATTAAGGCAACAAGATGGTTTTTTTGCCTATGGCTTTACCCATTTAAAGCCTATGAATTTGAAGCTTGTTGCCGAGGAATTGGAGCTGCATGAATCCACTATATCGCGCGTGACATCTGGTAAATATTTGCGCTGTCCTAAAGGGATATTTGAACTGAAATTCTTTTTTATGTCTGGTATTGCCAGTGAGGATGGAAGCGAAGTTTTCTCCTCTGAATCGATAAAATATGAAATAAAAAAACTTATCGATCTCGAAAAGCCGACGAAAATATTATCTGATGAAGATATTGCATCTTTGCTCAAGAAGAAAGATATTGATATTGCGCGGCGAACAGTCGCAAAATATCGTGAAGCCTTATCAATTCCTTCATCTGTTATGCGCCGGCGTGAAAAAAAGTCATTGATGTAGTCTCTCAGCGTGATATAGATCAGGCATAATATTAAAATACCCAAAGCGCTATTGAAGAGGAAAAAAGTGATAGATAATTTTATCTCTACAGACGCTATTTGGCTAGGGCAAGCGCTTGAAAATAAACGTGATGTTTTGCAACATATTGCAAATAATACATCTCCTCTGATCAATCTTTCAAAATATGCTCTTCTTGAAGGGCTGATATCACGGGAGGCACTGCAATCAACATCAGTTGGCAAAGGTGTTGCCTTGCCTCATTGTGTCATACCACAATATGATACTGTTTTTGCAGGCTTCTTACGCCTTGAAAATCCGATTGACTTTGGCAGCAGCGATAAGCAAAAAACTGATCTTTTTCTTTTTATTATTTCCTCCAGCGATGCTGGTGCTGACCATTTGAGAGTTCTCGCGAAAGCTGCGCGCCTGCTGCGCAGTGATGATGTGCGTTGTGCTCTCAGAGATGCAACAGATAAAAATGACGTTCTAAAAATTTTATCACAGTAAAATAATCCGGAAAATATATGCGTAAGGCTCAGAAAACCAGATTAATTCTTATTTTTATTGGCATTGCCATTGGTGTTGTGGCCGTCCTTTTTGCACGTAATGGCCTTAAAGATAATGCATCACTTTTCAAAAGCCCGTCCGAACTTGTGCGGCTTAATGAGGATATCAAACAAAAAAGCAATATTCGTATTGGGGGATATGTTTACGAAGGAAGCGTAGAAATTCTTACAGACGGCACCAATCAATTTAGAATAACGGATTATTCGAGCGATATTTTGGTGCATTATAAGGGTATATTGCCAGATTTATTTCGTGAGGGTCAGGGAGTTTATGTTGATGGCAAGTTCGAAGGCGATATTTTCAAAGCAGATGAAGTTCTGGCAAAACATGATGAGAATTACCAGCCTCCTATGCCCGGTGAGGGCATCAATTAGAACGGTATTTTGCTGCATTTTTCTATTTAGTCTGCCTGTTCTGGCGCATGATCTCACTGAAAATCAGGCAGAACGCGCAAAATATCTTGAGACCATTATTCGATGTCCTGTCTGTTCAGGGCAAGTGCTTGCGGGTTCCGAGGCCTCAATTGCCATTGATATGAAGAAACTTATTCGCGCGAAAATCAAATCTGGCTCGAGCAATGAAGAGATTATCATATATTTTCGTAATATATATGGGGATGATATAGCGCAAATTCCCCCAAAAAATGAGCAGACTTTCCTACTATGGTACGGGCCCTATATCCTAATGTTTGGTCTGGTCGCATTTTTTATATTGCGAAAGTTTAGGGCTCCATAACCCTTAAAACAGGGTTATACCAAGCGCTCTAATTAATTTTCAAAACTGTGCCTATCACAATTATTACATAAGCAATTTAAAGTGATTTTTTCTCTCACGCCAGTTGGCTAACGCGAATACCCCTCTTGGAGCTCCGAGAGGGGGCGCGCAACGATGCGCGGCGCCCAGTCGGGCGCTCTACCCAAAGCACTTCATCAAAAATCATTTTGGGCTTTTGGTATAAGATTTATTTATGCAGTTACAAAAATAGGTTTTTTAAGATCAAATTGTACTGACTTGAAACTGAACATTTTCTTGTTGTGTTAAAGTATGCAGCACAACAAAAAGATTTTGTGCTGTTGGATTTCCTTTATCGCTGAACATACGCATAAGGCTTTTTGGTGATTTATCTGTAATAGATGCTAGTTTTTTAAAACCTAATGTTGAGTTGATGTAATCACGCATAAGGCTTTTACCTGTTTCAATATCGCCCTCAAGCATATTTTCTACGCTTTCAACTAAAAGCCCTCTTCTAAATTCAGGGTCTTTCAATGCGCGTGCCTGTATCGTTTCTTTAAAATCACGTGTGATCGCCATTTTTAAGACTCCTTTTTCTGTTTCTTATAGGCTTGCCAAAAGGCTTTTGCCCGCTCAATATCTTTGCTTTGTCGCTTTTTCGTTCCACCACCAAGCAAAATAACCAACTTATCGCCATCTTTACCAAAATACACCCGAAAGCCTGCACCCCAGTCAATTTTACATTCGTAAACCCCATCGCCTACACCTTCAACGCGGGAAAAATTCCCTTGTCCTATGCGCGTGACGTAGGTGTTGACCTTTAGCGCTGCTCTTATATCCAAATCATCAAACCATTTTGCAAAAGGGCTTTGACCGTCACTATCCAAATATTCTCTAATCTCAACCATAAAAGTAACATAAATGTTACCAAAAGACAAGTCAAATCATTTCGTTTTCACCATATGAGAAGAAACTTTGTAACTTTTCCTGGCAAAGTACTGGTGTAATGATGCCGTTAATCAAATAATACTAAGCGCCTTAATTAATTTTCTATTGTATCTATCATAATTATATATCAAGCAATTTAAAGTGATTTTCTCTCTCACGCCAGTTGGCTTATGCCAACACACCCCTTGGAGCTCCGAGGGGGCGCGCAAGGATGCGCGACGCCCAGTCGGGCGCTCTACCAAAAGCACTTAATCAAAAATTATTTAGAGCTTTTGGTATTATAGAAATTCAAAAACGATCGCTGAGCGGTCCCTAGGCATGTCGAAGGTGTTGAATTTGGGCAAAATAAGCGCTTACCCAACACTATTTTCTAGGCTGATGCCTATCAGCTTCTGAGCCTCAACAGCAAATTCCATGGGCAGTTTTTGCATGACATCCCTGCAAAATCCATTGACCAGAATAGAAACAGCTTCATCTTCGCTCAGGCCCCGTTGGAGACAATAAAAGAGCTGATCTTCTGATAATTTCGTCGTGGTTGCTTCATGTTCAAGAATGGCTGTTTGATTCTTACTTTCAATATATGGAACAGTATGAGACCCACATTTATCGCCAATCAACAAAGAGTCACATTGCGTGAAATTGCGCGCATTTTCAGCTTTTTGATGAATATTCACAGCCCCGCGATAGGTAGAATCTGACTGTCCGGCAGAGATTGTCTTAGCAATAATTTTAGATTTGGTATTCTTCCCAAGATGCATCATTTTTGTGCCAGTATCGGCCTGTTGCATATTGTTGGTAATGGCCACAGAATAAAACTCACCGACAGAATTATCGCCGCGTAACACACAAGATGGATATTTCCACGTCACAGCAGAGCCTGTTTCAACCTGAGTCCATGAGATTTTAGAGTTTTTACCAGCACATAGGCCGCGTTTTGTTACAAAATTATAGATTCCCCCATTGCCGTCTTCATCACCCGGATACCAATTTTGCACCGTTGAATATTTGATTTCAGCATCATCAAGTGCCACAAGTTCTACCACAGCTGCATGAAGCTGATTTTCATCACGCTGCGGCGCTGTACAGCCCTCAAGATATGAGACGTAAGACCCCTTATCCGCAATAATAAGTGTGCGCTCAAACTGGCCTGTATTGCGCTCATTGATACGGAAATATGTCGATAGTTCCATCGGACACCGCACATTCGGTGGAATATACACAAAGCTACCATCCGAAAAAACCGCAGAATTAAGTGTCGCGTGACGATTATCAGAAATCGGTACAACAGAGCCAAGATATTTCTTCACAAGCTCTGGGTGTGTTTGAATGGCCTCAGAAATAGGGCAGAAAATAACACCAGCTTTGCCCAGTTCTTCTTTAAAAGTCGTGCCAACAGACACAGAATCAAAGACAACATCTACGGCAACGCCAGCAAGCACTTCTTGTTCCTTAAGGGGAATCCCAAGCTTTTCATAAGTTTTTAACAACTCCGGATCAACATCATCAAGGGATTGAGGCCGATCTTTCATAGATTTTGGAGCGGAATAATAGTAAATATCCTGATAGTCAATCGGAGGAACATCAAGCTTTGCCCAGGTTGGATCTTCGGTCGCAAGCCACCTTTTATATGCTTTCAAGCGAAATTCAAGCATCCATTCAGGCTCTTCTTTCTTGGCGGAGATCGCACGAATTATATCCTCATTCAGCCCTTTAGGCGTTTTTTCTGATTCAATGATGGTTTCCCAACCATGCTCATATTTCCTACTTGCAGCATCGCGGGCTTCCTGGTCGGTGACTTTATCTGTGTCAGATGCGATATTGACAACCACGACGTTATTCTCATTCTGGTTGATATCCATAATTTTGCTCTCCATAGATGCGCGCTCTTTTGAGCTTTTATGAGATATACGAGACTTATCCTGTTGGTTCTTTGGTAACACTGAGGTCGCATTCATAGGGTCATATCTCTTCTATAGTGTGTTTCATTTGAGGTTAAAAGATGGCTCAAATAAACAGACACCTAACTTCGTGATGATAACAAATGAAGTAGGCCCTTATGAAATAGGTACAAACTTTGCCAAAATCATCACTGGCTTAGGTGTCTCCAAATAAATAGGCTATATAATTAACAAGCTCTTATACTCTTTTTAAACAGAAATCACAATATACATGTCAGAT
>JBCCNR010000094.1:0-6638 GCA_039025725.1 Pseudomonadota bacterium
AATAAAAAATACAAGCATATAAGTTTTTAAAGTTTTTTTACTGTTTTTTTCTTTATTTTTTAAAGATGATATGGCATTGTAAAACAAGATTATGGGTAAAAATATTTCAGGATGATATTATGGGAAGACGATTAACGCTTGATCTCTCAGAGGATACCGAAAGAAAACTTGAGGAAATCACCAACCAGAAAGGTATCAGCAAAGCAGAAGCCATGCGTCGCGCTTTCGCATTGCTAGCACTGGCGGAAGATGAGGATAAAAAAGGCAATAGCCTTGGAATTATTGACAATGAAACCAAACAACTGATTTGTCTGCTCGTTGGGGTTTAGTTCGGTGAGCTTTGAGAATAAAACACTCGACCTTTCTCATTTGGCGCAAAATTATCAAATCAACACCGTCACTGAGGAAGATAGGCTCCATTTCGCAAAGCAGCTCCTGTTGGTGGTGGGCCTGTTTTGCGCGGCAATATGTATTGCCTATGGATATAATAGCGACAATACTGCCTTACAAGATATGTTCGATCTGGTCAAAATTGGTGCCTTACCTCTGATAACACTGATAGTCTCATTCTATTTTCCCAATAATAGATAGCGCCTCAGTTCATTTTCAATATTGTACCTATCATGATTATCATATATCAAGCAACTTAAGTTGATTTTTTCTCTCTCGCCAGTTAGCTTTCGCTAACGTCTCCGAGGGGGCGCGCAACGATGCGCGGCGCCCAGTCGGGCGCTCTACCAAAAGCACTTAATCAAAAAATATCTAGCTTTTGGTATAATAGATAATATTACACCATCGCTCTTTAATGCGACGAATGTTTATATTCACTCTTTTCTAAGGTTTTTAGGACTAATATTGAAAGGTAAAAAATTACTTTTAAATATGTTTGGACAGCGAAATGCCATGTATTTCTGGGATATTTGATAAATCAGGATTGCTGATTGAGGTCGGTATCCTCCCACATGGAGAGCATCTAAATGGCTCTTTAAAGCTCTATAGAGCGCTTATAGATACAGGCGCGTCACGCACATGTGTCTCTGATCGATTGGTTGAAATGTATCAATTCGCGCCGACTGGTGATGCCACCATGAATCATGCCTGGGGCAGCAATAAAGCTCATACATATTTATTTAATATGTTCGTTCCAACGCGCGTTGACACTGGTAAGGATGGCTCTCCGTCCGGAGATGTCTCAATGTTTACCCTTGAAGGGCTATCTTTTAAGGCAAAATCAGATTTTGATGTGCTGATTGGCCGAGATTTTTTATGTCGCGGCAGTCTTTCTCTCTCTTTTGACGGGCATTTTACGCTCTGTTTTTGATAAATTCATCTTTTATATAATGAAATAAAGCACGAATTGGTGCAACATCTCCGCCTTTAGGCTTTCCGCTTTTCTTAGCTTTATTCCAACAATAACTGTCAAAATGTACCCATTTCTGCTTATCTTTCACAAATTCTTTTAGAAATAGCGCAGCAGTCGATGCTCCGGCAAAACCAGAGCTTCCTGAATTGACCAGATCAGAAATTGTTCCCTTCATATAATCAAGATATGGCGCATAGAGAGGTAAGCGCCAAACAGGATCACGATATGTGTTACTTTTTGAAAATATATTTTCTGCCAGCATGTCATCATCGGTGAACATTCCAGAAAGATCAGGGCCAACCGCAACGCGCGCAGCCCCTGTCAATGTTGCTATATCAATCAGAAGATCGGGGTCAGTTTCAGACGCCAGAGACAAAGCATCAGCCAGAATAAGGCGCCCTTCAGCATCTGTATTGGTGATTTCTACAGTTTTACCATTATAAGCGGTGAAGACATCGCTGGGCCGCATAGCATTTCCAGAGACATTATTTTCAACAGTTGGAACATATAAATCCAAACGCAGAGGCAACCGCAAAAGCATAATTTGATAAGCCAGAGACATGACAGATGCTGCGCCGCCCATATCTTTTTTCATGAGGCTCATGCTAGACCCGGTTTTAATATTTAATCCACCTGTATCAAAAGTCACACCTTTCCCGACCAAAGCCAGATGCGGATAGTCTTTTTTATCAGCATTATATTTTAGATGCACCAGACGCGGCAGTCGGTCTTCCTCCTGAACGGCGCGCCCGACTGCATGAATCAAACGATAGCCCTGATCTTGTAAATCAGACCCAATAGTAGCTTTGCATTCAGCACCACATTTTTCTGCAATATCTTCTATAGCTTTTTGCAGGAAAGCGGGCGTACAAATTTCTGCCGGAAGATTGACAGCATTTCTGCCAAATTGTCGTGCGCGACAGGCGGCATATAATGCAGTTTGATGGGCTGAATCTGGAAGCAGTAATTTTAAAATACGTTTCTCATTCTTTTTATAAAGCGTGAAACGATAATGATCCGCCGCCCATAGCTCAGCGAAAAATGAGACATCAAAATCTTCTGGTAGATTCTCTAAACTGATCTTAGAAATATTATCCGGCAGAGATGCCCCCAGATAAAGCAAAGAGGTCAAATCATCTTGCTTATAGCCAGCAAGGATAGAAAAATCTGTACTATCAGCATCATGATAGAAAATAAGATATTTTCCCTCTTTGCCTTTAAAATCATGCGCGATGATTTGATTTTTAACAAATTCATTTTGCGTATCGATAAAATTTTCAAGGGTCTCTTTCGTCACACAATAGGTTTTTATAGCTCCCTCTGAGGAGAGAGCAAAAAAATCTGCAGCATCAAAATTATCTATATTCATAGTTTAGGTCTTTATGATGTTATCTTATAAATCAAAGCGATCATTCTGCATCACCTTGACCCATGCTTTGATAAAATCATTTACAAAACGTTCTTGGGATGTGTCAAAAGCATAAGCCTCAGCAACAGCACGCAACTCAGCATGCGAACCAAAAATCAAATCTACCGGGGTTGCAGTATATCTGACTTTGCCAGATTTGCGATCTATCCCCTGATAAAGGCCTGGCCTTTCAGATTTCTGCCACCGTGTAGACATATCCAGTAAATTAACAAAAAAATCATTTGTTAAAGTACCGGGAGCCTCAGTTAAAATGCCATCCCTGCTATTATCTGCATTGGCACCAAGTGCGCGCATCCCGCCAATCAAAACCGTCATTTCAGGAACTGTTAAGTTAAGCTGATCAGCCTTGTCAATCAAAGCTTCCGTTGGAGACTGATAATGCGATGTATCATAGTAATTTCTAAAACCATCTGCTTTAGGCGCTAGCAATGCAAATGACTGCACATCTGTATCCTTTTGTAAAGCATCACCACGGCCGGGAGTAACTGGCACAGTGATCTCAAATCCTGCGTCTTGTGCAGCTTTTTCAATGGCAGCCGCTCCGCCTAACACAATTAAATCCGCCAAAGAGACTTTTTTATTGCTGAAAAGCGAGTCATTAAAATCTTTCTGAATGATACGCAATTTTGTCAGAACCTTATCGACTTCCGCAGGGTTATTCACCGCCCAATCTTTTTGAGGCGCTAAAGCAATACGCGCGCCATTGGCTCCGCCACGCATGTCAGATGCGCGAAAAGACGAAGCGGCTCCCCATGCAACGCGCACAAGCTCTTGCACTGAAAGTCCGGTTTCCAATATTTTCTCTTTCAGATCAGCACTATCTGATGCAGATATGACCCCACCTTCGGGCTTAGGAATGGGGTCTTGCCAAATAAGTGCCTCTGTTGGAACGTCTTTGCCAAGATAATTCGTACGCGGCCCCATATCGCGATGCGTCAACTTATACCACGCCTTAGCAAAAGCCTTCTGATAGTCATCAGGGTTAGCAAGAAAACGCTCCGCGATTTTACGATAGGCTGGGTCTACTTTAAAAGCCATATCGGCTGTCGTCATCACAGGAGGATTATATTTATCCTCAATATGCGCATCGGGGACGCTCTCATGTAAATCTTTATTTTTTGGAACCCACTGCTTGGCTCCAGCCGGGCTAGTGGTGAGCTCCCAGTCATTATTTAAAAGATTTTCCAGATAAAGTGTTGTCCAGCTTGTTGGCGCTTGTGTCCATGCCCCCTCAAGGCCACTTGTGACTGTATCTTCGGAATGTCCCTTACCGCATTTATTCTTCCAGCCCAAGCCTTGCTCTTCTATCGGTGCAGCACCTGGCTCCGGCCCCACACATTCTGAAGGCTTATGTGCCCCGTGCATTTTCCCAAATGTATGTCCGCCTGCCGTAAGTGCCAATGTTTCTTCATCATTCATCGCCATACGTGCAAAAGATTCGCGGATATTTTTCGCCGAAGCAAGCGGGTCTGGAACGCCCATTGGTCCTTCTGGGTTGACATAAATAAGACCCATATGCACCGCCGCAAGAGGGCTTTGTAAACGCCCATCTGTCTCGCGACGATCCGATGCAAGCATTTCAACCTCAGGCCCCCAATAAACGATATCAGGCTCCCAATCATCGGTGCGCCCACCGGCAAAGCCATAAGTCTCAAAGCCCATATTTTCTAATGCAACATTTCCAGCCAGAACAAGCAAATCTCCCCATGAGAGATTTTCGCCATATTTCTTTTTAACAGGCCATAAAAGCCGTCGCGCTTTATCTAAATTCCCATTATCTGGCCAGCTATTCAGCGGATCAAAACGCTGCTGACCACCGCCAGCCCCACCACGCCCATCAAGCGTCCGATAAGTGCCTGCTGCGTGCCATGTCATGCGGATAAAAAACGGCCCATAATTGCCCCAATCTGCCGGCCACCATGTTTTTGAATCTGTTAAAACCTTATCTATATCAGCTTTAACAGCGTCTAAATCCAAAGACTGAAAAGCTTTTTTATAATCAAAATCAGCGCCCAAAGGATTGGAACGTGCATCATGATCTCTCAGGCGAGAGAGGTCTAGCTGATCTGGCCACCAAAACTGATTTGATTTCGCCTGCATCGGAGAGACTTTTCCCATGCCGATTGTTTTATTGACTTTTGTAGAGACTTCTGCTGAAGCCCCGGCCAAAGTTGTAGTCACTGCCAAAATTCCAACCAAAGCAAATTTGGACAAAGAAAAAATATTGCGCATGATATATCCCATAGTTTTTTTTCTAAAGCTAGCAACTCTTAATGAGTTTGTAAAACGCTTTGTTAATTTTACACAAAACAAGTATAAAAGCGATATGATAAAAAAGTCTGGTTATAAAATGATACAAAAAGTCTGTTTTCTTACCGTGCATAGCGCAGATTCTCTTCGAAAGGTAGATTTCCATTTCTGGAATGAGGAATGTTTGAAAAAATCTATCCAAACGAAATTCGTCACGCTTGGTTTTTCATCTGTAACTTTCTTAAAAAAGCGCGGAAAAAATTACACACCCGCTTTTAATTGCTGGGAAGATCATGGGGCATGTTCACATTTTAAATGGAAACCGCTCTTTCATCCTTTCAGTTTGGGCAATAATATTTTGAATATAATATCTACGCCTCTCTTCGGGCTTTATCCCAGACTAGCCCCTCAGAGTTTATGGGATGGCCTTGCCGAGAGTGATATTTTTATTGTGGAAAATGGAGCAGGTCTCTTGCTTATTCCAGAGATCAAAAAGCGCTTCCCGAAGAGCAAAATAATATATTCTGTATGTGACCGGATTGAGACTTTAAATTATCACCCTATTATTTTAACCGCAGAAAAAGCGGCTTTGCCACTTATAGATGCAATACGTGTTCCAGCTGAGATTATGGTTCAGGATTATCCGGATCATCCGAATGTGCGTTATATTCCCCATGGGCTTGAAAAAGAACTCTTTGAGAGAGAGCATCCCAATCCCTATAATAAGACAAAAAATATAATCAGTGTTGGGGATATGCTTTTTGATGCAAAAAC
Organism: Pseudomonadota bacterium; assembly: GCA_039025725.1. GTDB lineage: Bacteria > Pseudomonadota > Alphaproteobacteria > JBCCNR01 > JBCCNR01 > JBCCNR01. The sequence goes on from JBCCNR010000094.1 coordinate 5,817, forward strand.
CATTGAGATCGCAGCAAAACTCTTCCCGGCATATACATTCCATCTTTTTGGACGCGAAGCATATTTAAACCGAGCATTTGACAATGTTATTTCTTACGGAGAGAAGCCTTTTTCTGATATTGCACCTTATATCCAGCACGCAGATATAGGAATGGCGCCTTATAGATCTGCGCAAAATGCGGATTATCTCAGTCAATCGAGTATGAAAATGATACAATATACTTATTGTAAATTACCAATTCTCGCGCCTAAATTCGCCGCGACCGGCAGAGCGCATGTTGCCGGATATAGTCCAGAAGATGCAGAAAGCATCAAAAGCGCTATAGAATATGCGATCAGCTACGATAGAAATCATATAGATAGATCTTCCGTTTTGGGATGGCCAGAATGTGTCGATTTGATGCTAGGGTCAGTGTAATTACGCAACATCTCTTTCATCAAGAAAATCTTGATATTGTTCAGGCTGAGGAAGCGTAACATAAAAAGCGCTTCCATGTCCTTCTTCAGCTTCTGCCCAGATTGTTCCATTCATATTTTCAACAGCTTTACGACAAATTGCTAGTCCAATCCCAGTACCTGCATATGCTTTTTTGTTGTGAAGACGTTTAAAAGGCTCAAAAATGCGCTGCACATAATCAGGATTCATTCCAATGCCATTATCCTTGATCTCAAATAATATCTTATCATCAACACTATCAGCCGTAATAGTGTTGATGATAAGATATTATTTGAGATCAAGGATAATGGCATTGGAATGAATCCTGATTATGTGCAGCGCATTTTTGAGCCTTTTAAACGTCTTCACAACAAAAAAGCATATGC
>JBCCNR010000095.1:0-6628 GCA_039025725.1 Pseudomonadota bacterium
AAAAACCGGTCCCTGTGGTTTCCTTGCTCTTTTCGTTGGGTGCTATGGGCCATGTTTTTTTTTTTTGATATTACCTAACCCTCCCCCCCCTTCAACACCCTCTGGGAACGCTCAGGGGGACGGTAATGCTTAAGTCCTAATAAACATATATAAAGGGAGAGGTGTCTGGCATGACTCAAAAGCGCAGGCCGTTATCAGCATTATTATCTGGACAAAAGCCTCTTATTTTTCCTGAATTTGAATATTATATTGATGATGACGCCTATGCCTCGCATCTGCTTGATATTGATTTATTTACAGATAATGCACATCAGGTTGAAGAGCTCACACGCTATTTTGTCAAAGATATGCGTCAGAATAAAAGTGTCATTGGCTCTATTGATGATATGTTGCACAGTTACGGGCTTGATACGCAGGAGGGGCTGGCGCTTATGGCGCTTGCGGAGGCCTTATTGCGTATTCCGGATCAGGAGACTGCCAATCAGCTGATTGAGAGCAAATTGCGTGAGATTGATATTGGGCATTTGCCGCAAAATAATCTTTTTATCCGCGCCATGAGCTGGGGGATGGGGGTTGCACAAAAGATAGTCAAGCAAGATGATGATCCCCAAAGCTTTATCCAGAGAGCCATCCGTAAGCTTGGAATACCAAGTATTCGCAATGCCACTTATTTTATTGTTAAAATCATGAGTGGGACATTTATTCTGGGGCAAACCATTTCTAAGGCTCTGGATAATCGAGAGGCAGGTCTCTATTATTCTTTTGATATGTTGGGCGAAGGTGCCCGCGATAAGATGGCTGCAGAGAAATATTTCAGCCTCTATAGTGAAGCTATCGAGAATGTTAAAGCCTTTAATATAGGAAAAGATTTTCATGAATGTCAGTCTGTTTCGATTAAGATATCTGCTCTACATCCAAAATTCTATCCACAATTTAAGGAAAGATTTTTCACCGAGATTTATGATGTGTTGAATAAATTGGTTTCCAAAGCGCATGAGTCTAATGTTCCGGTGACAATTGATGCGGAAGAGGCAAATCGCTTAGAATTTACCATTGCTTTATTTTCACAACTGGTCAGAGAGCCTGCTTATAAGGGGTGGAATGGCATTGGGATTGTGATTCAGGCCTATCAAAAGCGTGCAATGTCTGTGATTGACTATGTGATTGATTTGGCGAGGGAAACAAAGCGTATTATTCCAGTGCGTCTGGTCAAGGGGGCATATTGGGACAGTGAAATCAAACATGCGCAGGAAAATGGGTTAGATGATTTTCCGGTTTTCACACGTAAGCCTCTGACGGATTTGAATTATATTCACTGTGCAAAAAAATTATTTGATCATCGTGATTATGTTTTTCCACAAACTGCGACGCATAATGCGCTGACGATTGCGCAGCTTATTCATCTTGCTGGAGATGGTAAAAACTGGGAGCTTCAACGCCTGCATGGAATGGGCGAAGAGCTTTATGAAAGTGTATATTCTCATTATCCTCAGCTTAGGCAGCGTGTTTATGCTCCTGTTGGGCGCTATGAAGAGCTTTTATCCTATCTGGTCAGGCGCCTTTTGGAAAATGGTGCCAATAGCAGTTTTGTCAATGCTATTAATAAAGAGGATGTCCCTGTCGAGGCTTTTTTAAGGCGTCCCAAGACGGTTCTCACATCAAAGCAATCTATGCGCCATCCTGATGTTCGCCTGCCGAAAGAGATATGTCAGACGCATTTGAATTCTAAAGGCTATGAGGTTGGATATCATAAGGATTATCTCTTCTTGCGGGATGCTGTGCAGTCGATACCATATTTTGATATGGTTCTTACAACAGACTATAGCGATGCAGAAAATGCACAAAGGGCTATAAGGTCTCCGATTGATGGTCGGGTGTTGGGGCATATTATAGAATCTTCTGTAAAGACAACTGAGGCCGCCATTGAAAAAGCGCATGACTATTTTTATGAGTGGCGTAAGACGACTGTTGAATATAGGACAGGTCTCTTTGATACGATCGCAACGCAGCTTCAGGAGAGAATGGCTGAGTTTATTGCTCTATTGGTCTATGAGGCAGGGAAAAACATTGAGGATGCCGTTGCAGATATACGTGAGGCCATAGATTTTTGTCGTTATTATGCTGCTGAGGCACGTGCAAAACTCACAGAGCCAACCCATCTTCCGGGGCCAAATGGGGAAAGAAATGTGCATTTTTATGCTGCCCGGGGTGTTTTTGCTTGTATCAGCCCGTGGAATTTTCCTATTGCTATTTTTCTAGGACAAATATCAGCTGCATTATTGACGGGAAATACTGTTGTCGCTAAGCCTGCGGAGCAAACACCGATCTTAAGCATCAAACTCGTAGAGCTTTTATATGAATGTGGTTTGCCGAAAGATGCTTTACATTTGGTTTTAGGAGACGCAAAAGTCGGCTCTTGTCTGACAGGACATAAAAAAATTGCGGGCATTGCTTTTACCGGATCAACAGAGGTCTCACAGATTATATATCGTCAAATGGCGGCCTCTCATTTAGCGATAAGGCCGATTATCGCGGAGACAGTTGGATTAAATGCTATGGTTGTGGATTCAACGGCGCTTTTAGAACAGGTCACAGATGATGTCTTGATGAGCGCTTTTCGCTCTGCCGGCCAGAGATGCTCTGCTTTAAGGCTTTTACTGGTTCAAGAAGATGTGGCAGAAAATCTTATTGGAATGTTATCGCGCGCAGCCTCAGAGATGGTGGTGGGCAATCCTGCGGATATTGCGACTGAGATTGGTCCTGTGATCGATAAAGAGGCCTTTGAGAAAATCAAAAACTATATTGATGATAATGAGAATAAGATCATTTTTAATGGAAATACTGATCTTCCGGAGCAGCTTAACGAAAAAGGTTATTATGTCGTACCAACAATTATAAAGTTGGATGATATTCAAGATTTTAATCAGGAAATTTTTGGCCCTATATTGCATATTTTGCCTTATGCTTCGGATAAGTTAGATGATATCTTGATTGCGCTTGATCATAAGGGCTATGGTTTGACATTGGGCGTACATAGCCGTATCCCTGAATTTGCGCAATCTGTTGCGTATTTTATGCGTGCAGGTAATGTCTATATAAATCGCAATATTATTGGGGCGATTGTTGGCTCACAGCCCTTTGGTGGGTACGGGCTTTCAGGAACTGGCCCGAAAGCAGGTGGACCTGAATATCTTACGCGCTTCCTCTATGAGCGCGTGATTTCAACAAATATTGCTGCTGCTGGCGGAGACCCGGAGCTCATGGTTATTCCTAACGAATAAGACCTATATATAAAGTGGGAGGATAAATATGTTATATCAAGCCTATGAGATGCTATATAAAGCATCGGCACCATATCGGGCTGCGGCTTTATGGGGGCAGTTTTTGTGGCGTTCACGGCTTAATCCAATGCCGGATTCTTTTATATCCTCTTATATGGCGGCATATTGTGATGTTGTTGAAGTGCTTACAAGACGTTATGATAAACCGCAATGGCGCTTATCCAGCCCAGAGATCGAAGAAGGCAAAAAAGCCACTCTCAGGATCAAGACAGTCTATGAAAAAGCTTTTTGTCATCTGTTGCATTTCAAAAGATCTCATTCGATTTTAAAAACCAGAAATGATCCTAAAGTTTTGGTGGTTGCGCCTATGGCAGGGCATTTTGCAACATTGCTGCGTGGCACTGTTGAGGCTTTGATGGTCGATCATGATGTTTATATTACAGACTGGCTGGATGCGCGGCATGTCTCTATTTTCGATGGGCCTTTTGATTTAGAGGATTATATTGCCTATATTATGGAATTTATTGCTTTCCTCGGGCCTGATATTCATATTGTCGCAGTGTGTCAGCCTGGCCCTGCTGTTTTGGCGGCTGTGTCTTTGATGGCGGAGGATGATCATCCGGCAAAGCCGGCTTCTATGACCTTTATGGGCAGCCCAATTGATACGCGTAAATCGCCAACTGTGCCAAATGATCTTGCAACCCAGCGCCCTATTGAGTGGTTTGAACAAAATGTTATCCATACAGTGCCGGCACCTTATCATGGTATGATGCGGCGCGTTTATCCGGGTTTTTTGCAGCTTACAGGTTTTATGAGTATGAATCTTGAGCGTCATTATAAAGCGCATATGCAGCTTTTTGAAAATCTCGTTGTGAATGATGGAGATTCCGTGGAAAAACATCGGGAATTTTATGATGAATATCTGGCGGTTATGGATTTAACGGCTGATTTTTATTTACAAACGATAAAAACTGTCTTTCAGGATTGCGCGCTTCCGAAGGGTGAGATGATGTGGCGTGGCCGTAAAGTCAATCCGGCAGCTATAAGTAAAACTGCACTTATGACAGTTGAAGGCAAAAAAGATGATATATCTGGTGTGGGTCAAACACGTGCAGCCCATACAATTTGTAAGAACATCCCAAAAGAGAAAAAAGAAATCTATTTACATCCGAATGTTGGACATTATGGTATCTTCAATGGCTCAAAATGGCGCAATGAGATCAAACCCGAGCTTGCAGCTTTTTTCAGAAAAAATCCAAAGGCTGTGTAAAAGAGCGCTTCTTATCTTTTCAGGATTGATCAGTTTTTTGATGTTATCAGCATGTACTGATCTTCAGTCATATCTGGTGAATCTTCCTGCTAACCTAGACCATGTTCGGGTTGCAGAAAATATTGCCTATGGTGACAAAATAGCGCAAAAGCTTGATTTATATCTACCTAGAGATAAGGGTCTTGCGAAGCCACCACTTATCATTTTCTTTTATGGCGGTGGTTGGACGAGCGGTGACAAAGATGTCTATAAATTCCTTGCGGAGAGTTTTATAGAAAAAAACTATGCTCTTGCTGTTCCAAATTACACGCTTTATCCGGATGCAAAATTCCCTGATTTTATGTATGATGCTGCGAAAGCTGTTTCCTATCTTTATAAGCATCACGAAAAATATGATTTCGACAGAGATAATATAATTATTATGGGACATTCTGCTGGTGCCTATATTGCCGCGATGCTGGCTGCGGATAAAACATATTTAACGTCAGTATCTACAAAAGATATTCCTTTTCGAGCCATTATCGGTCTTTCTGGACCTTATGCATTTACCCCCAGAGAAGAGCCTTATACTAATATATTCGGACCACCTAAAAATTATCCATCGATGAAAATTCCGGCTTTTGTTACAGAAGATATCCCTCCGCATTTTCTTGCTCACGGGACTGATGATCATGTTGTGTCGGACAAAAATAGAATTGCGCTTACAAAGGCTATCAGGCAGCAAGAAGGAGAAGTGATCTCAAAACAGTATGATGATTATGATCATATAGATACGATCTCAACTTTTTCAAAATTTTGGGGAGATGAAAAATTGCGCAATGATGTTTTTGAATATATCCAGAATATCATGCAGAAAGCAAAAAATGAAAAAAGCAACTAGAACAATTAAGCGCCGTGAGGCCTTATCTCTTATGGGCGCAGCATCGTTACTGCCAGCGGCGGCATATGCTGAAAATATATCCAGCCCATATATTCAAACCAGCGCAGGAAAAACGGTCAAATGGACAGTGACGTCAAGCTTCCCAAAGTCTCTTGATACGCTATATGGTGGCGCAGAATATGTAGCGCGTCAAGTCGCAGCCATGACAGATAATAAATTCCAGATTTCAGTTTTTGCCGCAGGAGAGCTTGCGCCAGCTTTGGGCGCATTAGATATTACATCTAATGGCACTGTCGATGCATGTCACACCACATCTTATTACTATGTCGGGAAAAATCCTGCTTTTGCGATTGGCTCATGCTTACCTTTTGGGATGAATGCAAGGCAACAAATTGGCTGGATGACCGCAGGAAATGGTCTTGAGACCATGCAATCTTTATATGATGATTATAATATAGTGGGGTTTCCGGCTGGAAATACAGGCGCACAAATGGGAGGGTGGCTGCGCAAAGAGTTGAATACTATAGAAGATGTCAAAGGATTAAAAATCCGTATTGGAGGCCTCGCCGGAGAGGTGTTTCAGAAAATAGGTGCTATTCCCCAACAAATTGCCGGAAGTGATATTTATCCTGCCTTAGAAAAAGGGGTTATTGACGCCGCGGAATGGGTTGGTCCATATGACGATGAAAAATTAGGTTTTCATAAGATTGTACCTTATTATTACTATCCCGGTTGGTGGGAAGGTGGCCCGAATATACATTTTTTTGTAAATAAAACGGTTTGGGAAGAGTTGCCAAAAGATTATCAGCATATTTTTAAATCTGCTTGTACGGGCGCAACTCTTGATATGTTGACCAAATATGACGCATTGAACGGAGATGCTTTACGCCGTATTGCGGCAACAGGCACAAAGATTAAAAAATATCCTGAGAATTTATTGAAATCTTTTTATAATGTTGCATTCGGGCTCTATGAAGAGCTATCTCTCAATAACGACATTTTTGCTGCGATATATAAAGAGCATGAAGCGTTCCGCAAGAAAACCATGTTATCATATCGGTTTAGTGATGCGCATTTTGACCACTTTATGATAAATAATTCATAAATTTAAAATAGAATATAATTATTTATATATGTTAAAAAAAAAAAACAAAATAATTATATAATTAAAAAAAAGAAAACATAAGAGTAAAAAAA
>JBCCNR010000096.1:0-6568 GCA_039025725.1 Pseudomonadota bacterium
GGTTCTTATTCCGTTTGATCTCAATCCAAACGCTCCAACCGACACGATTGCTGATATTGTTGAAGCTTCGGGTGGTATATTTGATGACAATAGAGATGATTTTGATATTCTCTTTCAAGCATTACAAGCAACAGATCTTTTAGATGTTTTTGATCAAGCAAATCTTAATGCGACAGTATTGGCGCCAACTGATCAGGCTTTTGTAAATCTTGCTCAAAATTTAGTTGGTGATGATGTTACAATCGATACTGAAGAAGAAGCTTTAAACGCAATCATTGACGGTTTAAACGAAATCACAGATGGTGAAGCCATAGATGCAATCGCTGATGTTCTTTCTTATCATGTTTTGGCCGGTCAGCTTACGGCAGAAGATATCATCTTACGTGGTTTGAACTTCACCAATCTTGGGCTTCCATTCCAAGTGATTCCAAATAGCATATAGTATATTTTAAATTCAAATACTCAGGCGTAACTTTAGCTTTGCGCCAACCGACATCCTTTATCTGCGCGAAAAAGCGCAGCTTAGCCCTCTATCGATAGCATATAGAGGGCTTTTTTTATAAGAGACACCTAAAGCCAGTGATGATTTTGGCAAAACTTGTACCTGTTTCGCAAGTACCTACTTTATGTGTTATCATCACGAGATAAGATGTCTGTTTTTATAATTATGCAAAAACACGTTTGAAAATTGTTTCAACATGTTTGGTGTGATGCTCAAGATCAAAAAGCTCATTGATATCTTCCGCTGATAATTTATCAGTGACTTTCTTCTCTTCTTTGAGGAAGTCAATAAATTTTCCTTCTCCGCGCCAGACGCGCATGGCCTGTGTCTGTACAATATGATAAGCATCTTCGCGGCTGACGCCCTTTTGTGTCAATGCCAGCAACACACGCTGAGAGTGCACAAGTCCCCCAAGACGATCAAGATTTTTCTGCATATTTTCAGGATAGATAACAAGATTTTCAACAACATTTGTCATACGGCGTAAGGCAAAATCAAGGTGAACCGTTGCGTCAGGCCCAATGCCTCTTTCGACGGAAGAGTGAGAAATATCTCGCTCATGCCAAAGAGAAACATTCTCCATTGCAGGGATTACGGCTGATCTCACCAGCCGTGCCAATCCAGTTAAATTTTCCGTTAAAACTGGATTGCGTTTATGAGGCATAGCCGATGAGCCCTTTTGCCCTTTAGAAAAATATTCCTCAACCTCAAGAACTTCTGTGCGTTGTAGATGCCGTATTTCTGTTGCAAAGCGTTCGATGGCGCTCGCAATAACACCGAGTGTTGCAAAATAAGCCGCGTGTCGATCACGTGGAATAATTTGTGTTGAGACGGGCTCCACTGCAAATCCAAGCTTTTCGGCCACATAACTCTCAACAGAAGGGTCAATATTTGCAAAAGTCCCAACTGCACCAGATATTGCGCAAACGGATATTTCTTCTTTGGCCTGAAGTAATCTCTTACGGCATCTCACAAATTCAGCATAATGACCGGCTAATTTTACGCCAAAAGTCGTAGGCTCTGCGTGAATACCGTGAGATCGCCCGACTGTCGGGGTAAATTTATGCTCCTCAGCCCTATTCTTAAACGCACCAAGCAACATATCCATGTCTTCAAGCAAAAGGTCAGTAATTTTCGCCAATTGCACGTTAAAGGCCGTATCTAACACATCAGAAGACGTCATACCTTGATGGAGAAAGCGCGCCTCGGGTCCGATAATTTCCGCGACATGGGTTAAAAAAGCAATCACATCATGTTTTACTTCGCGCTCAATTTCGTCAATACGTTTTATATTGAACTCTGCGGCCTCACCTTTTTTGCGAATGGTTTGTGCTGCTTCCTCTGGAATAATTCCGGCTTTAGCTGCGGCTTCGGCTGCTGAGGCTTCAATATCAAACCAGATTTTATATTTTTCACGCGGAGACCATATATCTGCGGCTTCTTTACGGGTATATCTTGGGATCATGTGCTAACCTTTTTGTTTGAATGTCCACACGTCCTAAATCGTTAAGGATAAGATTTCAAGTGATATAAATTTTATGTGCGATGGGTAATACCAAAAGCTCAAAAATTATTTTGAGCTTTTGGTAAAGCGCCCGACTGGGCGCCGCGCATCGTTGCGCGCCCCCTCGGAGCCGTTGGTGTAAGCCAACTGGCGTGAGAGAAAAAATCACTTTAAATTGCTTATGTAATAATTGTGATAGGTACAGTTTTGAAAATTAATTAAGGCGCTTGGTATAAAACTGGCACTTAAAATGCATGACAAATATTGCCTCATCTATCTTTGGAGTAAATTATGAAAATTATTCAGGATTACGACAAAAAGCCAAATAAAAACCAAGCGCAAGAAGAGCCGGTAGATATTGAAGCAACTGATTTACAAGGTGAAGAGAGCCAGATTAGTGACGAATTTGCCGAGGAAGTTCTTAATATTCTGCTTGAAACGGGTTTTACAGAAGAAGAAAGCCTTGAATTTATCGAATATGTTGTTGATGGGCTTGATATTTCTTCTGGACAAGATTTGGTCAATTACTTGCTTTGGAACAATAATCTCTTATCCTCCAAGGGTGACAAATAATAATAACAAAAATTACATATATATTTACTTTTTATAATATATTTGTTAAAATGATGACAACATTATAAAAAGTGAGATAAGGGATGGTAAGAACAACTAGAAATAGAACAGATAGAGCAGTAGTGCCACCAGATAATAAAGGGAAAGCTGAAAATGCTAAATTAATTCCCCCTCAACAGAGAAGAGGAATAAGAAGAAACAAAGCAGCTATTGGGACATTTGTAGGTTTATTTAACTTTGTCACCTCAGACTTGTCAACAAATGCTTCTGACGAAAAAAATGAAATAAAAAAAAGAAGAGTAAAAGAATGCGCGGAATACTTATGTTTAAATCAAGCCCCACTAAGCAATAGCGAAACCTTAACTTTTGTTCGAGGTCATTTGACAGCAGCCTATGAAGGTGACAAACGTTTGACTCAAGATAGAGTATATAATGTATTGATAGGCTTTTTTTTAGAAAGTAATGATACTTCAAGTTCTCAGCCAGAGTGTGAAGATGCTTCACGTGAAAAAAGAGCGCGAACTGAAGAAGAACGGGAAGATCCAAATCAACTAAAAATACCACAAGCTTCTGAGATTAAAGGTCCACAAAGAAAAAGATATAAAAGAGTGCAAGAAACAGAAAAGGTTCCTACTAGAAAAAAGAGACGTGAAAAAACAGATCCAACACCACCGCCCCCCAAAAGAAGAGCCCGAAAAGGTGCTTATTCGGCATCGCCTTTAGTAAACTCTAAAAACGCTATCCATCCCAAGACTGCGGCCTCTCTAATAGACTATGCAGGAGTGACTGACCCTCATATCCTTTTTGAAATGCTAAGAAATGGTGAGCTAATAATAAATTCATTCTGTCAATTTTTATCCAGAAATGCAGCTAAAATAAGTAAAGAGGGGTTCAAAGAAAAAGCTTTGGCGGCGGTTGAAGAAAAACTCGCAAAAGATAGAAAAAAAATAGAAGAAAACAAGGATGTAAGAAAATTCATTAAGGATGTAGGAAAATTCATTGATGTCATAAAACTTATCGTTGCACGTGTTAAGAAGGATCCCAAAATTTCTAATTTCAAAGCCTATTTCATAGAGAAATTAAAAGAAACTGGTAAAAGTGAAGAAGAAATTTTACAGCTGAGACATAAGGGTGAGCAAGAAAAGAAAAAGGATTCCAAGGCTAATAAAGGGGTACCAAAAGTAGATCATTTCCAACCAGAAACTCCAGAACAGCCAGCTCGTGAGGGGACTAAAAGAACTAGGTCAACAACAAGAAGAGTTCCTGCCGATGAGATAAGTTTAGATGAAGGAAAAGGCGCTTCTGAGCACTTCTCTCCGGTGCGTGTTGATGACAGCCAGTTTGGTGGTGGAGGTGATGAAGAGCAAACTGAGGGACAAGTTGCAAATCAATCTAATGATATTCTAGCACCTCAAGCGTTAGCTAACTTACCTGATAGCGCGCTAGAAGAGGTAATAGGATATCAACAAGGGCAAGGCGTTCCTCGCGATATTAATACTGATGCTGATGAATATAACCTTCTACAATGGCTTCATGAATCTTAAGACGGCTCATCTTCCTCCTAATGTCAAAAAACACCTAAACCCCTCAAAAATCATCTTTATTAACTCCGTTGAATAGCTTCTAATACCCAAATAATTTTGCTAAAGAATATTCCATGGATGATATTTTAAAGAGTAAATTTTTGATTTATGGCATGGGCAAATCTGGCATGGCCTCTGCGCGGGCTATTTTATCAGCTGGAGGGCAGGTCATTTGCGGAGATGACCGTCCTTTGACGGAAGGTGATTTGCCGGATGGGGCTCAGATTTTGGATAAATCTTTCCCTGAAGATGTAAGGGCGCTTATTCTGGCACCGGGAGTTCCTTTGACACATCCTAAGCCGCATGACATTGTACAAAAGGCTCAGGAGTATAATATCCCAATTTGGTCTGATATAGAGCTCTTTTACCGGAAATATCGGCATAATGAGACTGTAAAATTTATTGCTATAACTGGCACTAATGGTAAATCAACTGTCACGATGCTTTTGGCAGAAACTTTAAAATATATGGGAGAACATGCAATAGCCTGTGGCAATATTGGCACGCCTATATGGGATGTTCCCGAAAAAATATCTGGTACAGGCAGAACCTATCTTTCTATAGAGATTTCATCTTATCAGGCTGATTTATGTCATGATTTTGCTGCGGATATTGCGATTTTCCTTAATTTGACGCCTGACCATTTAGAACGTCATGGGTCAATGGAGAATTATTTTATGTCTAAGATGCGGCTCGTGAAAGGTTTAAAGCCGAATGGACATGCCATTATTCCATCAGAAGATATTTATGGAATACGTGCAAAAGAAATGGCACCATATTCATATGATTTTACCGAAGATGAGCATCAGAAAGTCGCAATAGCGATTTCTGACAATGTTTATCTGAAGGGGAAACATAATCTTGAAAATGCTCGGGCTGTGTATGGGGCTTTAAGAGTGCTCGGTTTCTCTGAGGAACATATCTTATCAAATATTAAAAAATATACAGGGCTGCCACATCGTCTGGAGTATGTCACGCGCAAGGCACATGTGACTTTTATCAATGATTCTAAGGCGACAAATGCCGAGGCAACAGAAAAAGCGCTCAAGGCCTATGATAATATTCTTTGGCTGGTCGGCGGTGTTGCAAAATCTAATGGGATAAATGCGCTTATGTCTTGTCTAAAGGGGGTGAATCATGTTTTCATCTATGGACAAGATAGAGAAATATTTGCCACATCGTTCAAAAATGCAGGATATGTATCTTACAGTTCTGTTAAGTCCCTTGGGGAGGCCGTAAATGCCGCATGGCATTATGCTCACACATTGCAGCATCCATGTGTAATATTGCTTTCGCCTGCGGCGGCCTCATTTGATGCTTTTGACAATTTTGAGCATCGTGGCACATATTTCAAACAGCTTGTTTCTGCACTTTAAAGACAAGAAAAGACATAAAATTCATGCTTACGCCTGCACAAACAGCACCGATTTATAAAAAGGCATCTTTTATAAGCCAATGGTGGAAAGCTGTAGATCGTGGCATAATATTATGTGTGTTTGCGCTGTGTTTTGTTGGTCTTGTTCTGATTGCTTCATCAGGGCCTTCAGTTGCGCGCCGCATTGGTATTTCAGATGGTATTTTGCCCGCAGAATGGTGGTTCTTTGGAAAATATCTTGTGTTCTTGCTTTTATCGATTGTGATTATGCTTTCTATTTCATTTCTTTCGATAAAAACAATAAGGCGGATTGGTGTTATTTTATGTGCTGTCTCTTTTATTTTACTTCTTATAACACCTATATTCGGAACAGAAATTAAAGGCGCAAGGCGATGGATTTTGGGCATTCAACCCTCGGAATTTATGAAACCCGGATTTGTTATTTTCTGTGCATGGATGATGGACCTTGCGAAAACGCGTCATGAGTTTCCGGGAATGATGATTTCACTCGGGGCGCTTATTTTGACCCTGACGTTATTTCTAATCCAGCCTGATTTCGGTCAAACCATACTTTTATCTGCTGTATGGATGGCTATGCTTTTTGCGACAGGTGCGCATATTTTATGGTTTATTGGCCTTGGAACAATTTCCTCCCTTGGGCTGATTGTTGGATATTATACGCTCGGACATGTGCGCGCGCGTGTGGATGCATTTCTGTCACCGGATGCCTTTGATAAATTTGGTGTGAATTATCAGTCTGAAATTGCCCGTAAGGCTTTTGCATCTGGAGGCTTTTTGGGGCGCGGCCCGGGGGAGGGGGAAGTCAAGCAATCTCTTCCAGATGCACATACGGATTATATTTTTGCGGTTGCCGGTGAAGAGCTCGGCCTTATTGTCTGTTGTTTTATTATCGCAATTTACATGTTTATTATTTTTTATGCCATGGTGCGCGTTGCGGTGATACATGATCATTTCTCACGCTTCGCGGTTGTTGGACTGGTAACATTATTTGGCTTGCAGGCTTTCATTAA
>JBCCNR010000097.1:0-6549 GCA_039025725.1 Pseudomonadota bacterium
GAACTATAGGCCCCGGCATAGGTCTGATTAAATTCTTTATCGAGAGAAGAAGAGATAATATCCGCTATATCCTGATTATTTTCACTCTTAGGAGTGCTCTCATCAGTGATAGGCTCCATCTTATAGATTGAAAGCGTATCAATTTTACCTGATATCTTTAAATGCTCAGCACCAGCCTTGATGAAAAATATGGATGAAAAGAAAATAGTGAAAATAAATGTCAGTCGCCCAATACGATAAAGCATTAAAAACTCCAGATTTACGAATAGGGCCGCCAAATAATTCTTAAATGCACCCATAGATAAAAGCTTCTAAAGAATTCACAATATGTAACATTGAATTCAAGAAGCGCGCCAAGCCCATTATTAACCAAGCGAGGCCGTAAAGTACAACGTACTTAGCGGTGAGTCTACATCAAAGAAGGGATTCTTACCAAGATTCTTTATTTCTAAATTTGCATTCCTCAGAAAGGTCTATATATTGGCTTTCAGGCGTATTTTTTAGAAGAAAAATTATATTTTATGGGGAGAAAATGAAGCTAATTTTTCCATATTTCTCAATAGCTTATATATCTTTTTTAAGTGCGCATAATGTCTTTTTGGGTGGCATTTTAAAAAAAACAATGCCCTTTAACTTTCTATTGACCATATGAGAATACTCTAATCTTAGGAGCGGATATGACACATCAACTCCGGATAATTGAAACTGGAACGCATTCTAACGGAGAGGAAACGGTTCTAACGCGGCCGAAGGCCAAATTGAAGCGTCCCTCTATGTATAAGGTTATTCTTCTGAATGATGATTATACGCCCATGGATTTTGTGGTCTATGTGCTTGAACGGTTTTTCAACAAGTCCTCGCAAGAGGCCATTCAGCTGATGTTGGATGTTCATAATAAAGGGTCTGCAGTATGCGGTATCTATACTTATGAAATTGCAGAAGCCAAGCATGTAGCGGTACTTGACTGTGCCGAGGACCATGGTCATCCTTTAGAATGCACTATAGAGAAGGAATAGCAAAGTGCCGACTTTTTCATCAACACTGGAAGAAACTCTGCACCAAGCCATTCGTTTCGCTAAAGATAGACGCCATGAATATGTAACTTTAGAGCATCTTTTGATGGCTCTGGTTGAAGATTCAGATGCTTCACAGGTGATGCAGGCATGTAATGTCGATTTGGGAGAACTCAAGGACAATATCACTTCATTCTTAGATGAAACCTTGGCCCATCTTGTCACATCAGGTGAGGAGGATGCAAAACCAACCCCAAGCTTTACGCGGGTTATACAACGCGCAGCGATACATGTGCAGTCTGCTGGTCGTGATGAAGTCACTGGAGCAAATGTGCTTGTTGCGCTGTTTGCTGAGAGAGAAAGCCATGCTGTTTTCTTTTTGTTGGAACAGGAAATGTCACGATATGATGCGGTGCGTTATATTTCGCATGGTATAAAGAAAATGGCGGATATTGATCCATCTGAGCATTTTGCGCAGGAAGCTGAGCAGGTTGCGAAGAATCCATCTTTTGATGAGGCAACATCTCATTCTGGCAGAGAGGGTAAGGCGGAAGCTCTTGCGACATATTGCACAAATTTGAATGAGAAAGCTAAGAAAAATGCGATTGATCCGTTGATCGGGCGTGAAAAAGAGGTTGAGCGTGCTGCACAGATTTTGTGCCGTCGTCGGAAAAACAACCCGCTTTTCGTCGGAGACCCGGGTGTAGGGAAAACGGCGATCGCAGAGGGTCTGGCTTTAAAGATTACGCGTCAGGAGGTTCCTGAGGTTCTGCATGATGCTGTGATTTATTCCCTTGATATGGGTGTTTTGCTGGCTGGTACGCGTTACCGCGGTGACTTCGAAGAGCGCATGAAGCAAGTTCTCAAAGAGATTGAAAAACATCCTCATGCAATTTTATTTATTGATGAAATTCATACAATAATTGGTGCGGGATCGACCTCTGGCGGGGCGATGGATGCGTCTAATTTGTTAAAGCCGGCTTTGCAGTCTGGTAAATTGCGCTGTATGGGCTCTACGACATATAAAGAATTTCAGCAATTCTTTGAAAAAGATCGTGCTTTAACGCGTCGTTTCCAGAAGATTGACGTCAATGAGCCAACCAATGAGGAAACAATCAAGATCCTGAATGGGTTAAAAATATATTTCGAAGAGCATCATCAGATTCGCTACACAAGTGAGGCCTTGAAAAGTGCCGTTGAGCTCTCTGCGCGTTACATGCATGATAAGCGTATGCCAGATAAGGCGATTGATGTGATTGATGAGGCTGGCGCAAGTCAGATGCTTTTATCACAGTCAAAACGGAAGAAAACGATAGGCCCAAAGGAAATAGAAGCTGTTATTGCGTCTATGGCGCGTATTCCGGCAAAGACTGTGTCTAAAGATGATACTGCAATATTGAAAAATCTTGATGGTAAAATTAAAAATGCCATTTATGGTCAGGATGATGCGGTTGATGCTTTGGCGACCTCTATTAAAATGAGCCGCGCAGGTTTACGTGAGCCTGAAAAGCCAATTGGCTGTTATCTCTTTGCCGGGCCTACGGGTGTTGGTAAAACAGAGGTCACGAGAGAGCTATCCAAGCAGCTTGGATTAGAGCTTGTGCGCTTTGATATGTCTGAATATATGGAGCGCCATGCCGTTTCTCGTTTGATAGGTGCGCCTCCGGGCTATGTGGGCTATGAGCAAGGCGGTCTTATGACTGATGCTATTGACCAAAATCCGCATTGCATATTGTTGCTTGATGAAATTGAGAAAGCCCATCCGGATCTTTTTAATTTACTTCTTCAAGTGATGGATCATGGAAAATTGACGGATAATAACGGAAAGAAAATTGATTTCCGCAATGTTATTCTGATTATGACCACCAATTGCGGTGCTGCTGAGATGGAAAAAAATGCGATTGGTTTCGGTTCATTTGACCATGGTGGCAATGAAGATGAAGCCATCAAACGCGCTTTTTCACCTGAATTCAGAAACCGTTTAGATTCTGTGATTTATTTCAGCCATCTTACGCAAGATACTGTTATGCAGGTTGTGCATAAATTCATCATCAAATTAGAGGATCAACTTTCTGAGAAGAATGTTTCGATCTCACTTTCTGATGATGCAACGCGGTGGTTGGCTGATAAAGGTTATGATAAGGCAATGGGCGCGCGTCCATTATCTCGGCTTATTCAGGAGAAGATCAAAAAGCCTCTCGCAGATGAGCTTTTATTCGGCAAACTGAATAAGGGTGGCTCTGTTTCGGTGGCTGTTGATAAAAAGACAAATGAGCTCAAGATGATCTACGAGCCCTCAGCCGCCCGAAAAGCTGTGAAAAAATCATCCTCAAAAAGTCAGACAGCAAAATCAAAAACAATATCTGTCGCACAATAAAAACATTTCGATACCTCTTCTTAAGTCATTGGCACCTATGCGCCAATGACTTAATTTTTTTATTAAGAGCTTTTGGTAGACCGCCCGACTGGGCGCCGCGCAACGTTGCGCGCCCCCTCGGGGCTCCAAGGGGGTGTTCGCGTTAGCCAACTGGCGTGAGAGAAAAAAATCAATTAAGTTGCTTGATATATAGTAATTATGATAAATATAATATTCAAAATTAATTAAGACGCTTGGTATTAGGGGATCATATGAAAATGCAGAACATACCGCGTGAAAGTGCGCCTATTCATTTTGTTGGCATTGGCGGTATTGGCATGAGTGGTATTGCAGAGCTTCTGCATCTTTCAGGCTATCGTGTCAGTGGTTCTGATTTAAAACAAAGTGCCAATGTGAAGCGCCTGCAAGATAAAGGAATTCATGTAGATATTGGCCAGAAAGCTGAGAATATAACTGATAAGTCTGTCATTGTATATTCTTCGGCTGTGACTGCGGATAATCCAGAATTAAAAGAGGCACGACGCAAGCGAATTCCTGTTGTCAGACGTGCAGAGATGCTTGCGGAATTGATGCGTTTGCGTTCTTCTATTGCGGTGGGAGGGAGTCATGGAAAAACCACGACGACGACAATGATTGCGACTTTATTAGATAAAGCGAATTTTGATCCGACTGTTGTCAATGGTGGGATTATCAATGCTTATGGCTCGAATACGCGGCTTGGGGCCAGTGAGTGGATGATTGCTGAGGCCGATGAGTCAGATGGTACATTTTTAAAGCTACCAGCGCTTTTTGCAATTATTACCAATGCCGACCCAGAGCATTTGGATCATTATGGAACATATGAACATATGTTGGATGCGTTTGTGACATTTGCTACGAATGTTCCCTTTTATGGTGCGGCTATTTTATGCACTGATCATCCTGCGGTTCAGCAAATTGCAGGGCGGATACATGATCGGCGTTTTATCACATATGGTACCAATTCACAGGCAGATATGCGTGCGATCAATATCCGCTCAGAGGCTGGTGGCTCACTTTTTGATATAGAAATTCAGCGCCCAAATAGCGAAGAGAAACATCTTTTCACTGATATTTTCCTTCCGATGCCGGGGCATCATAATGTTCTAAATGCACTTGCAGCGATTACAGTCGCGCTTGAACTGGGGATTTCTTTTGCTGAAGTAAGCGAAGGGTTAGCTGGTTTTGAGGGCGTTAAAAGGCGCTTTACATGTGTGGGCACTTATAATGATATTCGTATTATTGATGATTATGCTCATCACCCTATTGAAATTACGGCCACTTTAAAGGCAGCGCGGCAATCTGTTGGCAATGGCGGTAAGATTATGGCCGTCATTCAACCGCACCGTTATTCTCGTCTTAGTCATTTATTTAACGATTTTTGTGGCTGCGTTTTAGATGCTGATATGGTGTATGTTTCAGATGTTTATGCGGCTGGCGAAGACCCTATTGATAAGATAGATGCCGAACATTTTGTTGAAGCTGTCATTGCACATGGTCACAAAGATGCTCATTATCTGCCTGATTTTGCGGCTTTACCTGATCTTGTGAAGAATCGCCTTGGGGCTGATGATATTATTGTTTTAATGGGAGCCGGAAATATCACATTAGAGGCACAGACCTTATGTCAACAGCTCTCTGCATCAAAAGCGGCGTAGTGCGCTATAATTCTTTAAAGTAGAATATAATTGTTTTGAGGTTTTACAGAAATATGACCACCCAGAAGGCATACGCTTATTATTTTTCCCTAACGGATCAAGCCCTTCGGGCTTTCCTCCGGGAGGCGGCGCATAAGCGCCGGCGACCAGTCGGTCGCTCTGGAGAAAATGTATTTTAGTAATTATGGGATACTAATTCTGCTATATGATGGAATTTCAGGATATTACCGGACATATTGATTTTGATGCGGATATTGCACCATATACATGGTTTCGTGTTGGTGGAAAGGCTGATATTCTTTTCAGGCCATCTGATCCGGATGATTTATCCAACTTTTTAACTCAGCTTCCCAGCAATATGCCGGTACATATATTGGGTATGGGCTCAAATATTATCATTCGCGATGGAGGCATCAGGGGGGCAGTTATTCGGCTTGGACGTGGTTTTGGAAAAATTGAACGACAAGGAGAGACAGAAGTTCGCGTTGGCGCAGCAGTTCCGGATATAAATCTTGCAAAATTTCTGGCCAAAGAAGGGCTTATGGGCGGTGCTTTCCTACGAGGGATACCGGGCAGCATAGGCGGAGCAATCTTTATGAATGCAGGGTCATATGGGACAGAGATAAAAGATATTTTTGTCTCCGCCGAGGCTGTTAGTCGAGCAGGTGAAAAACTACATTTTTCTTACGATGATATGGGCTTTAAATATCGTTATACTGTGCCGCGTGATTTAATCTATACGCATGCAACATTGAAATTTCGCGAAGGAAGCACCGAAGAGATTCTTCAAGAAATGGAAGCAATCACATCGAAACGCAATGATACTCAACCTGTTAAGTCTCGTACTGGTGGGTCTAGTTTTAAAAATCCGGAAGGTTATAAAGCTTGGGAATTGATTGATCAGGCAGGATGTCGTGGCTTAAAGATCGGCGGCGCTGAGATGTCTGAGCTTCATTGTAATTTCATGTTAAATAGCGATAATGCAAGCGCCTATGATATAGAACTGCTTGGCGAGACTGTCCGCGAGCGCGTCTTCGCAGCAACTGGCATATTGCTAGAATGGGAAATTAAGAGAATCGGAGATTTTGCAGCGAAAATTGTAAAGCCTTTTCATGCTTAATTGCTTTGCAGCATTTTTTATAAGATCATATGTTGAGCAATTTAGGGTTGTATACACCACCTAAAGCAGTGACCCGTTGGGCACATCCAATGATTGCCTCTAAATATATAATTTTTTCTGTTTTATCATGGGCGGTTTTAAATTTTTCAATAAGTCTTGAAGTGAGATCCATGAGGCTTCTTTTCCTCTTAACTATGTTGTCTCGCCTTTCTATTGCCTTCTGCTGAGATATTTGAAACTTATCTCCTTGTATTTTTAAACCTAGATCTGATAAATCTGCGACATCAAGGGAAGCGACAAACTCTTCTATTTTCTGCTTTCACTTTTGCAAGGCGATTCTTCCTCAAAATACTCGCTCATAAC
>JBCCNR010000098.1:0-6540 GCA_039025725.1 Pseudomonadota bacterium
GGATAGCAGAAATGTATAAGCTCTATAGGTAAAATTTATGAGATTCCTGTTAAATCTCTCCGCTAATCAGCGATAAAGGCTCGTGGAAATAGTGATTTAAAGATGTTGCAACTGATTTGCATGTGACCTTGCCGCGGTAAATATTAAGACCATTCATAAAATGCGCATCATATTGCAAAGCTTTTTTATAGCCTTGATTGGCCAGCCTCTCAATATAGGGAAATGTTGCATTATTCAGCGCATAAGTTGAGGTGCGCGGAACTGCGCCCGGCATATTTGCAACACAATAATGCACCACATCATGCATAATATAGGTGGGACTACTATGGGTTGTAGGTTTTGAGGTCTCAAAACATCCTCCCTGATCGATGGCGACATCAACCAGAACCGAGCCTGCACGCATAGATTTGATCATGGGAATAGTCACCAATTTCGGCGCGGCGGCTCCGGCAATAAGGACAGCACCAATCACAAGATCAGCATCTTCGACGGTTTCTTCAAGAGCAGCTTTGGACGCATAAAGTGTTTTTAAATTTTGTCCACGATATTGGGTGGAAAGTCGCTCTAAGACATTTAGATTTTTATCTAAAATCGCAACATCTGCCCCAAGGCCTAATGCCATTTGCATAGCATTTTCACCGACAACGCCTCCGCCAATAATCGTGACACGCGCAGGGGCGACACCCGGCACACCGCCTAATAGAACGCCTGCTCCAGATGATTGTTTCTGCAAAGCATATGCGCCTGCTTGTACAGAGAGCCTTCCGGCCACTTGTGACATAGGTTTTAAGAGCGGTAAAGTGCCTGAAATATTCGTAATGGTTTCATAAGCAATACAAATAGCTTCGGATTTTATGAGATCATCTGTCTGCTCAGGATCAGGCGCAAGATGTAAAAATGTGAATAAAATCTGTCCTGCACGCAGCATCTTACGCTCAGCGGCAAGGGGTTCTTTAACCTTGATGATCATCTCACTTTCAGCAAAAATTTCTTCTGCCGTGGGAAGAATCTCTGCGCCAGCACGCATATAGGCCACATCTTTGGCACCAATACCATGGCCGGCGCCTGTTTCAACATAAAGGACATGCCCTTGCCGCACCAGTTCAGAAACATTTTCTGGCGTCAGACCAACGCGATATTCATGGTTTTTAATCTCTTTAGGGACGCCAATGCGCATGGTTTTTCCTTGATTTTACAGGATATCCATATTATCAGCGCAATATCTGAAAGAAATCTTAAAATCGAAATCAATGTCCAATAAAGCCAGCACGCAAAAAAATAAAATGTGGGGAGGGCGCTTTGCTGATCAGCCTGACGCTGTGATGGAAGCCATAAATGCCTCTATTTCCTATGATAAACGCTTATGGCGACAGGATATTGCAGGGTCAAAAGCACATGCTGCAATGTTAGCGCATAAAAATATCATCTCAAAGCAAGATTATGTCGATATCTTAAAGGGGCTTGACCAGATTGTAGATGAAATTGAAACAGATAAATTTACATTCTCTGCTGCCCTTGAAGATATCCATATGAACATTGAGCAGCGCTTGACTGAGATTATCGGACCGGCAGCCGGTAGGCTACATACAGCTAGATCTCGCAATGATCAGGTGGCGACAGATACAAAATTATGGCTGCGTGATGTTACAGATCATACAATTAAGCTGCTGACAGATATTCAAAAAATTATCCTTAAACGTGCTGAAGACTATGCCGATGCTGTTATACCCGGCTTTACCCATCTACAGACAGCGCAGCCCGTAACATTTGGTCATCATCTGATGGCATATTATGAAATGTTTGAGCGTGATAAAACACGTTTTATAGATGCCAGAGCACGTGCAAATGAATCTCCGCTGGGCGCTGCGGCTTTGGCAGGAACGGTCTATGATACAGATCGTTTTATGACAGCAGAGGCTCTTGAGTTTGATAGGCCAAGTCGAAATTCTTTGGATAGTGTCTCTGATCGTGATTTTGCTTTGGAATATATGGCTGCTGCTGCGATTGCGGCTGGTCATATGTCGCGTTTTGCCGAAGAAATTGTTATTTGGATGACACCGCAATTTGGGTTTGTCTCTTTGTCAGATCAATGGACGACAGGCTCTTCTATTATGCCACAAAAGAAAAACCCTGATGCAGCTGAGCTTGTCCGGGCGAAAACCGGTCGTATCAATGGCAATTTGATTGCACTTTTGACGGTGATTAAGGGGCTTCCGCTGGCTTATTCAAAAGATATGCAGGAAGATAAAGAGGCTCTGTTTGACACAGTTGATCATCTTGAACTGGCACTGACTGCTATGCGTGGGATGTTATCGGATCTTAAAGCCAACACAGATAAAATGCGCCATGCTGCTAATGCTGGTTTTTCAGTGGCCACTGATTTGGCTGATTGGCTGGTGAAAAGCCTTGGTCTTCCATTCAGGCAAGCCCATCATGTGACGGGTGCGCTTGTGAAATATGCGGAGGATCATAATTTAACACTCGATCAAATTCCTCTGGCTGAAATGCAAAAAATTGAGCCCAATATTACAGAAGATATCTATCATGTTTTGACTGTTGATGCATCTGTTGCAGCGCGGCAAAGCTATGGTGGGACAGCCCCTGATCAGGTGCGATTACAAATTAAAGAGCGAAAATTATGTCTTTAAAAAGATTTTTTGTGGCTGCCATATTGGCTATTATCCTCAGCGCTTGTGGCATTGATGGCCAGCCTATTGCGCCAGATCAGGAAGAAGATAAACAAACGCTTCAGCTTGCGCCTGAAAAAAAACTTTCTGAGAGAGACCCAATGATTGCAGAGGGGGAGGATAATATTAAAATTATTTCTCTTGAGCGGCTGGATCAATTTGGCAGAGATTATGACGGGAATATCGAAGGAGAAGTGCAGGAATTAGACGATTTTTTCATGCGTCTTAAGCCTAAATCGGCCGTTCCGAAAGAGCCTTTTGAAGAAAAACTTTACCCTCCGGATTTGTAGTACTCATACCAAAAGCCCTAAATAATTTTTGATTAGGTGCTTTTGGTAGAGCGCCCGACTGGGCGCCGCGCATCGTTGCGCGCCCCCTCGGAGCTGTTGGCGAAAGCCAACTGGCGTGAGAGAAAAAATCACTTTAAATTGTGTGTAAAATAATTATGATAAATACAATATTGAAAATGAATTAAGGCGCTTGATATAAGCCGCTTATTTACGATTTATTGATGTTTCATATCTATAATTAAAATGTTTTGAAAAAACCGGACATACGACATCAGGACAATTCACTTAAGTAAGTATTTGTTCTGAAAAGTGATCTGTATGCTGCTCTTTTCTTATCAGAGCTTTCAAGGGCAGATATAAAAAATCAGGTGGATGTCTTGAATTAACGGCGCTTTGTTGCGCTAAGGATGTGAAACATGACACTTTCGGCTGCTTTATCGAAGGCATCTCAGGGGCTGAATATGGCCTCCAGAGCCACAGATTTAATCTCTACCAATATTGCAAATGCGCAAACGCCCGGCTATGTCCGCCGTAGTATCAATGTCACTGAGCGCGTTGTCGGTGGGACTTCTGTTGGCCTTAATCCAACAACTGTGACGCGAAATGTATCGATTGAAACAGTTCAGTCTGTCAGACGCGCACAAATTACCTATCAGGAGCAATCAGAAGTTTCTAAAGGCTTACAGGAGATCGTCACCGCAATTGGGGATGTGAATTCTGAATTCTCTTTAAGTGCACAATTTGACAAATTTTCAAATTCTATGAAAAGCCTCGCGGAAACACCTGAAAGCAGTGCGCTTCAGGATCAGACCATCACCAATGCAAAAGTGCTTGCAGAGAATATCAGAGATATTGCCTCCTCAGTGCAGGAGATCAGAGAGCAAGCCGATGCAGATATAGTGCGAAGTGTCAATCGTGTGAATGATCTTTTAGATCAGTTAAAGTCTATTTCCGGTGAGATTGTTTCTCTGGGTGGGGCAAGTGATGTTGCTGGCTTGCAGGATGAGCAAGATCGTCTCATTGATGAAATCTCAGAGCTTTTCCCGATCAATGTCAGCTATAATGAGAATGGCAGTGTGCGAGTCTCTTCGACATCCGGAGCGACTTTACTGGATTTAAATGTCACGAAATTGGAATTTACGGGAACGCCCACTATCCCGCCTGAGGCAATATATGCCTTTGATGGTGAAGATCCGGGGGCTCCATATAATGATATTTTATCTGGTCTGACTATTGGGGGGCTGGATGTTACACCAACTGCAAACAAAATCCAATCTGTACAAGGCGGTAAAATTGGTGGATTGTTTAAAGTCAGAGACGAAGAAACGCTTAATATTCAGAAGCAGATTGACAGTATCGCTGCCGAGATGATTGAGGCCTTTCGGGATAATGATACAACCTTAACCGATGCCAACACCAACGGCACAACTGATGGGACACCCGATGGTGTGCCGGATACAGATAGTATTTTTACATTTGGTACGCCGGGGACAATTTTTACGAACCTTGATGACATGCTTGGGGTTGCAAACACATTTCAGATCAATGCAGCGGTTGATCCAGATCAGGGTGGTGATAAGCGCCGTATTCGCGATGGTGCGGAGGCAACTGTTTTTGGGCCGGAAGGCAATGCTGACCTTATTCGTGGCTGGATTGATGAAATGGAGACAGTTAAAACCTTTGATGCTGATACTGGTCTTACAGGCTCACAAACCATTATGAGTGCCGCAAGAGAATTTACTGCACTTGCATCTTTGCGCAATGAAGATCAAAAAGTTCTCCTCGAGTTCGAAGAAGGCAAGTTAAATACACTTGTCGATCAGCGTGACAATAATCAAGGCGTTAATTTAGATGATGAAATGAATGATCTTGTCTTTATTCAGCAACTCTATTCAGCCAATGCTGTTCTTCTTCAGCGAGCAAATGATATGCTACAAACTATTCTTGATATTAGGTAGGTGATATATGAGTGATTCAGTCTCTTTAGTTGTCCAGTCACGTAGCGTACAGCGTTATATCAATACCATTCAAACAGATATGATACGCCGTGGAAATGAAGTCTCTACCGGTAAGATAGAAAACCTCACCGAAGCACTTGGGGGTGAGATTAGAAATTATCTTGATTTAAATTCAACCCATTCAGCTCTTGAAAATCGACAACAAAGATTAGAAACCGGAGAAAGTCGCCTCAATCAAATGGGTATTGCGCTTGAAATGGTGCACACGCAGACTCAATCTTATGATGATTTATTCGCTCAGATTGGAATTGTTGATCGTAATGTTATTGATACATATATTGGCCTTGCCGAAAGTACATTAGATGCCACAGCATCTGCGATGAATACACAATGGGGCGGACGTTATCTGTTCTCGGGAGATTCTGTTCAGACACGCACAACCGAAGGCTTTGATGCTCTACAAATTGCTGTGGATAATATTATCACCGCAAATGCTGTTGCTGCAGGGGGAACATTCACAACACAGGCGCAGATTGATACGCTTTTGGCCGAGATAGATACTGTTTTTGATGATACCCATCCGGCCTCTACTTTTGGCGCCCTTGCCTATACGGGAGGAAGTGGAGATATGGCGGGCATCGAAGTCTCGGAAGGCAGCGTGATGAGTTTTGACATTAAGGGAGATGATCTTGTTTTTCGCGAAACTGTCAAGGGCATGATCTTGATGGCAACGCAGGATACATTTCGTGGTTTGCTGCCTGAAACAACTGCCCGTAATCCAACTGAGCTTGAAAGAGATTATGTCAAGACAGCACTGACGACAATTATCAATGCAGGCACGCTTATCATCAATGAGCAATCAAATATCGGATTTAAGCAAGAGCGCGTCAATAACACCTTAGAGGGTCTAGAATCTGTTATTTTTCAATATGAGGAACGTATAGGCTTATTTGAAAATGCTGACCCTTACGAGGCCGGAATTGCCTATAGTGAATTACAAAGACAATTAGAAGCCAGCTATTTCGTCACTGCAAGCCTTGCAGATCAGTCTCTTCTGAACTTTCTGAGGTAGTTTCTGGGGTAGTATCTTCTGTTTCCTGATGCTTTATATCATCCTTGACTTCTCTGTTTTTTAACAGCTCATGTGCCTCTAGAAGAATATCATATCTTTCACTTTTGGCATTTTGCATATCAGCTTTCAAAATCGAACCAAAGAATTTATTTAAATTCTTTGGTTTAGATAATATTTTTGCGAAATTATCTTCAGAGATATCAGCATAAAAAAGGTCTTTGAAAATATGCTTATGCGCAGGATTTTCCAGGATTTTTTCAAGTATCAGGAGAAGCGGGTCACTCGGCTTGCTTTTTTCAATATCATCGCTTGAAGCATGTGATGTTTCAGATTTAGTCTCTGGTTCCTCAGTATCGGATTCTTCATTATCTGATAATCCTTCTTTTGGGCTTTCAAGCTGTTGCGGAAATGTCGGAGAGAAACTTCTCGTGGACATATCTTTTATTACATCTGACGAAGCCTCTAACTCAGAATCACACTCATAATATCTCAAGATCATTTGGGCTATATCTTTTTTAGATACAGCATCGCCA
>JBCCNR010000099.1:0-6508 GCA_039025725.1 Pseudomonadota bacterium
GCATAGCTTAAAACAGTTGTGACTTCTAGATGTTCATTATTTTTTGCAAAGTTAAATAGTGAACATCTAGAAGTCACAACTGTTTTAAGCTATGCAATTCTTGAAAATGGTTACTTCATTCCAAGGTTAAAAGTCGAAGGAAACGGCTTAGAAGACGGCATAAAAGCAGAGCTACAGGCAATTTTGTTAGAAAGTTATAGCACAACTAAAACGATGTTTAATTCAACCACGGTTGTCAATGCCTTTGCGCGACTTTTCCCAGATATTATGAATGATGACATAACTGTTGACGGATTATTAACGGATATAGACCCAGAGCAATTTGCAATATTAATGAGTAAGTTGGTTCTTGATGGCGTTCTTGATGCCAATCAGGTTAAAGATTACCTTGATCGCTTTGTACAAATGCGTCCATCTCAAGGCGAAAGAGTTGATATTTTCAATGGAATCGCTTCTTATGTAGAAAATAGCGATGCCTCCGAAGCTGCCAAAGCAGTGTTAAGCTATGCTGTGCTGGAAAATGGTGTATTCCAATTTCAGATTAAAGCTGGAACAGAACATACAGATAAAGAGCTTGCCGATGGAATATTGGGTGTACTCACATCTGGCCTCAGCAATGGTTATGACAGTGCAGCGGATCGATTTGACCATACCAGCAGAGAAGAACTTATTCTGGATGTTTATGGCGATCTCCTCCCAGCCCTTATTGAGGCAGAAAATCTTGATGCAGTTAATGATATATTTGCCCATCTATCAACGGATGATTTTAGTATCTTGATGCAAGACCTCATCGAGAACGGAAATTTAGGTGAAGAAACTGCGAATGGCGTCAAAGACATCCTGAATATGTTTGTCGCCAGCCCAAATAAAGATGGCAGCACAAAATCTTCTGACGAAGTTGCAGCAATTTTCAATTCCATCGGTGCCTTTATCGCAAAAGAAGGCACACCGCAAAATACCAAAGCGATCCTTGGATATGCAGTTCTGCAAAATGACGTCTATAAGTCTCTTAATCCAGAAAAAATTGATGAGGGCGTAAAGCAAACATTAGAAGATTTCTATGGATATTATTACGACATAAAAGATCAGTTCCACCCTGATATGTTGGCTGAACTTGTTGAAAATGGTGACACAGAAATGCTTGAGGGTATTCTGGCCAATCTTGATGACACACAATTTCAGGACGTTCTTCAGGATCTTATTGATGTTGCTTATGATAGCCCAGTATTGGGAACAAAAACAGCCGATACTGTGCAAGAGATTGTTCGTGTCTATATCCAGTCACGCCCTGACAAAGAGGCTAGAGTGAACAGCCTGAACTTCTTTGGGGAAATTGTATGGCAGAGTGAGACTTCACCTGAAATGAAAGCTGTCTTAAGCTATGCTGTACTTGAAAATAGTATTTTCAATATCCTCGAGGCAGAAGAAGGAAGTGGTATTGAACGTGGTCTGAAAGAGTTTCTCAATGGACAGCTTGAAGATAACTTTAATGATCATGAACAGGTCAGACTACTTTTTGATCCAAGCTTTGCACCTGGCAGGGTACCATCAAAAGAAGGCGATGCTGGCGATAGTGAAGATCAAGGCGATGGTGACAGCAATGTGATTATCGATTCAGAAAAGGTTAAAGAAATCCTTGAAAGTGGTGATGTATATCAACTCACGAGACTTCTCAGCGACCTTTCACAGCAGGATATGAATGCTTTACTTATTCAGCTTATTGAAGATGAATTTATGGGAGCAAATACTGCAAATGGCATAAAAGAATTGATGGCAATTTATCTGGATGGCTTTACAAACGAAGCAGATAAAGTTTCAGCTATACATGCTTTTGCAGATTTAACGGCTGCCAATAATGAAGATACACCAGATAAGGCAAAATCTGTGATTGCATATGCAATTTTGGAAAATGAAAGCTATAAATCTTTAGAAAAGGAAAACAAACTCAGAGAGGGTATTGATAAATTCTTCAAATTCTCACTATATGAATATTATGACTCAGCAAAGCATTTATTCCTAACTGGTATGACAATTATTGAAAACCAGTTCCCATCATTGACCAATGACCAGATATTCGATGATGATGGGCATATACTCTCATTATTACTTGATCCGAAAGATATTGAAGAGATTGCTGATGCAGTTCTTGCTTTACCAGAGACCATAGATGGCGTTTCAAGATTAGAGCAAATTCTTGAAGTCTTAGACTACTTCCCACCAGATAAGCAGTTGGCCTTTATTTCTGCATTAATGACCAAGCTTGATAAAAACGATCCTATAAGAGACGACCTGCAGAGGGGCCTACTTGCACATATCTTTATTGTGGCAGCGGCAGGAGAAGATGGCGATGAAAACGCTCCGTCTAATCAGATTGCTGATGTTCTCGGGAAATTTGACAACCATATTTTGGATGAATATGGCTATGACGAAGATGAAGTAGAGAGACATGATAAAAGTAATAAATGGCTTGCTAGTGCATTTAGTTATGATGGTATTTTTGATCTCTTCGATGAGGAAGGAGTTTGGTATTCATACTATCCAGATGCAAAAGACTATGATAACCTTATCAACAGCATACTTGACGCAGCATATTATAGCTATGATGAAGAAGACATATATGAAGATGAATATGAAGGAGAAAGCAGTTGGGATGACGTGCCAGATGCTCACCATGAATCATATGATTATGAAAGAGATAGACGCCATAGAAGACCACCACCGCAATATGGTCCGCCTCATAGGTCACCTCATTATGGTCGACAACGTAGGCCATATCCTCCTCAGGGTTATGGACAAGGATATCAACCAAGACATCCGAGATATAGCTTTCAAGATTATCCACAGCATGGTCAATATCCAGGGCAATATTCAGCGCAAGGTCAATATGGTGGCTTAGGATTAGGTTTGGGCGTGCTTGGCCTAACTGGAGGTATAGGCGATATTGGCTATGGTGCGAATTCGCTCTCACATATGATGACGATGGGCTTCTTAGGGTCAATTGGCTTTGGCTTAAACCCTATGGGGACAGTTAGCCTGAACCCATTCTCTACGATGATGGGCGGCATTCCTGGCGGTATTTTTGGTGGCCCTCGTTACTATTAGGGTCATATCTTATAAAGATATTGCAAAATATCACCACCGGCAGCATCAGCTTTTATCAGCTTATCATCAAAGATGATGATTTTTGCTCCGGCAGGTACGGGAGCGCCTTGTGCAGATGCTGTATTCTCCAGACCTCGGCGAATTTTGCTCAGGCGATATTTTGAAATGGCAGGATCGGTGAGCGTAGCCTCTTCGAAAGAGATAAGCTCCCAGCTATCAGATTGATCATTATGTATTAAAAGTTTATTCGCCCCCAAAGCAATATCAGCAGCATTGGCATTCTTCAATATATGGTCTTGATCAAAACTCACCCATATATCATGATCACTATCTAAAATATCGGTTGGACGGTTATAAACATCCGTTTCCGTTTGCCCGGAAATAGCGCGCTCAGTGATGATTTTCCAATCCTGATATGTGCTTATAATATTATCCTGATTTTCCGCAGCGCGTTGTAAGACAACATCCCCTGCCCCACCTGTTATCGCGAGATAATATGCACCATTTAATATAATCTCTGTAATGGAGCTCTTTTGCGGCGGAGTAAATCTATACCCACTTATTCTAACTTCTACTTCAGTTTCGATAAAGCCATCCGTTATTGGACGCAATTTATATGTTGCAATGGCTCCTGAGAGTTCCATAGCGCTGACATAAAATTTATCTTGGCTAAAAGAAACATAATCACCAACAGAAAGCTTATATTTCGGATAATAAAGTTTTATACTGAGTGTTTCTGCGCGGCTTTTGATATGGTGATAAAGCATTTTTTCCAGCACAGTCTGCATGTCACTGATAAAGCCTGATAAGGGCAAACTTAATGTCACATAAGATAATAAAATTTCCTGCGTCTGGGTGGTGATATTTGTGATATCCTGTTCCTCTTCCATCGCAAAGAAACGCAATTTTGCAATATTGGACAGGTCGCTATCATGTTCTTTTTTGAAGGCCACCTTATCATTTAACAGCAAAATATCATCAGAAGAGATAAGCGTAACAGGCTTGGATAGATCTTCTGTGGTCGTGATAAAAATATGATCATTCCGATCAATCGCGATCAACCCATAAAACTGTAAAAGGTCACTCAAAATACGATAGAGACTCTGTTGTCCTGTCGTCGCGTATCCATTGATGATATAATCTGTTCCCTCATCAAAAATAAAAGATATACCGGCTTTTGCGCCAATCTCTTTAAAAATATCACTTAAATGCGTATAGTCTCCGCGCGCTGTGATCCAGTGTCCCTTAAAAAAAGCGGGCGCATCTGTCCATTTATCCGATTGCGCCGGAAAAGCTGGGTAAGGTCGCCCATCTATGCACCATATCGCCATGCGAGATAAATCCATCAAAGGCTGACCTGTATTTGGGGAGGTTTCATTCATATTTTGCCAATATTCCAGATAAGAGACCAATAATAGACGCTGGATAATATCATCTCTCGTGCCATCAGAAAAAGGCGGAATAGCATTTTCTGAGGATTTTACATCAGGAAAAAGATTAGGGCTATTCGCACCCTTATCAACAGCGGGGCATCCCACTTCTGTCAGGATAATCGGCTTTGAGGAAGGCACCCACGGCGTCTGAGCCAACGGATTACCTTGATTATCCTTTGGAATATGTGGATTTTTCCACCATGCACGAATATCTTTGACGCGATAATGCCAGCTTGAAATCGGTGTCCGTAGCTGATTGGTCCGTGCGGCATCATCTGCATAATACCAATCATACCCCTCTCCGCCTTCAATATTATTTTGTAGATATATCTTATTATGATCTGTCAGGCTGAGTGCAGCATCAAGATGATCTGTGCCATCCCGCATATCTGATAAAGGGGGATACCAATCAATCCCAACATAATCAATATTTGCATCAGCCCATAATGCATCCAGTGGAAAATCAAGAGTCTGGCCAGAAGCCATATGTCCATATTCTGTCCAGTCCGCAGCATAAGTGATTTTAACATCAGAGCCTAAAATTGCACGCACCTCGGCTGCAAGGTCTATCAATTTATTCACAAAAGGAAAGGATTGTCCGATTTTTGTATGGGTCAGCTGCACGAGTTCTGAGCCAATCACAAACAGATCAACAGCATGTCCATGAGTATCATTAATATTTTTACAAAGCTGCGCATAATGTAAAATCATCGGACGATATTCTTCATAAAAATGATTTATCGCAGCAGTTTTTTCCGCATCAGTTCCGGTTGGCGTAATACGGCCACGCCAAGGGTAAGCTGGAATATTATCAGGATGATTATCCGGAACATCACCAAATAAAAAAGGATAAAATGTCACCTTATATCCCTTTTCCGCGAGAGCAATAATCCCCTCAGAGACCGCAAAATCCGCAGGGGTACCACCATATGCAGCACTATTATTGTAGCTTGATAAATAACATGCATCACTGCGCTCATATCCCCCGACTTGCCAACTATAGGGAGATGTATCTTTTGAGGGGCTTTCTACACCCGGAGCAATTGTGATCTGGGCTGGATCAATATGATCAAAAAACCATCCCACCACCAAAGACACATTTTGTAAATTTGGATAAGTCTCTGAGAGCTGATCAACAGTCATTTTAAAATCTGCCCTGACCGGTGAAAGGCTCATATTTTCATAAACAGGCTGAAATTCTGCATCACGAATAATTGGCGTTGTCGCATAAACAAATTCTCCTGAGGCCGGGATCATACAAAGAGAAGTAATATTCTCTTCCAATGGCAGGCGCTCTTGACTGGGCCTGACAACTGTAAATTCAAATTTAGGGATATTTTCATTAAAATGCTCAAGTGGGATGTCTTTGATGATAATATATGCTGTGCCCGAAAAATCTGAGATTTCTGGCGTATGGCTTTGCATAAAAGGATCAGGCAACTGATCATCAGAGCCCCTATATAAGACGGTACTAACCTGCGTCTGATCAAGCAAACTACCATTGGCATAAATCTCACTTACGCGAGCAATTTCGCCATGGCACAGCGCAATCGCGACTGAAATTGAATATTTATAATCACTGACTTTTTTCTTTGGGAAAAAGCCCCACCCTCCCGATTTTAAAAGAGTATGATCAATCTTGTTGGTCTCTATGGGGGATGTCCAAATGATCTTCCCAGCCACGCGCATTGTGCCAAAAATATAAGGCAGAGATTGATCATCATCGGTTCTTGTCTCACGCAGGCTCTCAAGCCGTGTCGGACCGTTATCAGCCGGTGTTTTTTCAAGCTGATCATCAAAATAACGCCCCACTGAGCGCCCAAGAACACGGCCGATTTTCTGGCCCGAGAGACCGCCAAAATCAAAGCCACCTAATAAAGACGCGCCAAAAGCGCCGAAGAAATCGGAAAACATAATTGCCTCACATGAAATAATTGTTGAAATATTTATAAATATTTTATATATTAAAAAAA
>JBCCNR010000100.1:0-6477 GCA_039025725.1 Pseudomonadota bacterium
ATCCTGATTTTAAGAATTATAAAGCACTAAAGACTGTCCCCAAAAGGTCAACAAACTCACGCAATACAAATCTGACTTTGTCTTTAAACAAAGCCTGTTTGTTGCTAATTAAGCAGCTTCTTGATTAACAGATTGCTTGAGGTCTTTACCTGGCTTGAAGTGAACTACGTTCTTAGCTTCAATTTTAACAGGCTCACCAGTGCGTGGGTTTCTTCCCATTCTTTCAGGTTTTCCTTTCACAGAGAATGCTCCGAAGCCACGGATCTCAACACGTTTCCCTTCTGAAAGAGCACCGCCAATACATTCAAATATAGCCTCAACAGCAGACACAACCTGATCTTCATCGAAGTTAGGGTTTTGTTCTTTAATATATGCAACAAGTTCTGATTTTTTCATTTTATTTCTCCCTAGATTATTGCTTGTCATTTATTCTAACAACTGCAAATGTAACAAAATTAACGCCCATTAAAGAGCTGCAAATAAATTCTCTAAATACCTTGCCAAACTGCATGCAGTCCGTCAACCGATAAAAGCTTTTCCTGATCATTTTTTAGAACATACCCAAAAACATGCCCCATCAATGATGAAAAAATGGCTTTAAAAAGGTTTTCAGGCTCGTCTTTTGGCTTATTAATGTCAATGATCTCAATATCCTTGTCTATCTTATGATGCTTATTAAGCCATGCCAGAGCCTCTGCTTCTCCGCCAAGCGAATCAACTAAGCCTATTTTGAAAGCTTGTCGCCCTGTAAATATTCCTCCATTGGTGGCTTTTTCAAAATGAACCGCGCCCATCTTGCGTCTTGTTTTAACAAGCTGCAAAAACCAATCTTGTGTGTCTTTAACCATCTCTTTTATGTTGGTCTCGGCGGCCTCACTTAATTCATTATAGGGTGAAGGTTGCCCTTTTAAAGGAGATGATTTGATCTCAGTGATCTCAACACCAATATTTTCCATTAATCCTGAGAAATTTGGCGTTTGCATGATAACGCCGATTGAGCCTGTAATAGTATTCCCATTCGCAATAATATAATCAGAAGCCATGGCGACAATATAGCCACCAGATGCAGCAACGCTATGCATCTGTGTGACAACAGGTTTTGTCTCAGCAACTTTGCGTAGAGCGCGATATAATAAATCTGAATCAACCGTGGTTCCGCCGGGTGAATTGACATGAATAATCGCAGCTTTTACTTTTTCATTCTCAGAAAGCTTAAGGATTTTTTCTGCATATTCTTTTTCATCAACAATCATTCCCTCAATATTAATCCGAGCAATATGTGGCGCTGCGACAAAGCCGATAGCATCACTTTCCGGCTTTAGAATATGCATAACAACAAGAGTTGCAATAACAGCAAATATGACCGCAACAAAACGCCATATGCGCATATTTCGCCTGTTCTTAAAAAGGTTATAATCAGCTGTATGATGGTCCATCATCGATTCCTATTTATTTGTAAAGAGCCTGATCAATCAGTTCAATCATTTTTTGTGGTGTGTATAGCGCAATGAAAGACCCCATACGAGGCCCTTCTTTTTGCCCAAGCAAAGTTTCATACAAACAGCCAAACCACTCACGGAGATTCGTATAATTGTGGTTTTTTCCAACTGTAAAAACAAGAGTTTGTATATCCTCAAAGGGGTGATTTTCATCTATATCTGCAAGGACTGTCTTGAGCTCATCTAAAGCAGATTTTTCAGCCTCTGTTGGCGTGCGAAATTTCTTATGCGGTGCAATAAAATCCTGAAAATAACGCACAGCATAATCCACAAGCTTATCGAGATAAGGATTGCTTTGAGGGGTAGCATCCGGTGCATAACGCGTAATAAAGCCCCATAAAATTGCTTTATCCATAGCATTGGAGGCGCTCACAAGATTAAGAAGCATATTAAATGTCACGGGTGGACTAATGTCCGGAACTTCACCTTGGTGAATATGGAAAGCGGGATTATCAAGCTGCTTTTCCGGAGGCTGCGTGTGATAATTTTTAATAAAAGCAATATACTCATCTGAGGCCTTCGGGATCACGTCAAAATAAAGCCTTTTAGCACGCTTTGGATTTTGAAACATATAAAGCGACAAAGATTCCGGCGTTGCATATGTCAGCCATTCTTCCAAAGAGAGGCCATTGCCCTTAGACTTAGAAATTTTTTCACCATTCTCATCGAGGAAGAGCTCATAATTAAAGCCCTCAGGCGGAGTACCCCCTAATTTCCGAACGATTTTATTTCCGGCTTTGACCGAATCAATCAAATCCTTCCCAGACATCTCATAGTCAACGCCCAGCGCAAACCACCGCATTGCCCAATCTACTTTCCATTGCAACTTACAATGCCCACCAGTTACGGGAACCTCGCACAAATCACCATCTTCATCACGGAAGATAACTGTTCCTTGATCGGCCCTCACCTCCTCCATTGGTACTTGTAGAACATGTCCGGATTTAGGGGAAATAGGCAAAAATGGACTATACGTTTTTTTGCGCTCTTCACGTAAAGTCGGCAAAATAATCTGCATCACATCATCATATTTTTGCAAAATCAACAATAGAGCCTGATCAAACTCACCTGATTTGTAACATTCTGTCGCAGATTTGAAATCATATTCGAAACCAAACTCATCAAGAAATTTCTGGAGTTTAGCATTATTATGATGGGCAAAACTCTCATATTTGTCAAAAGGATCAGGCACTTGCGTCAAGGGCTTACCGATATATTGTGCCAACATCTCCTGATTGGGCAGATTGGTCGGAACTTTACGAAACCCATCCATATCATCTGAAAAAGCAAAAAGCTTGGTTGGCATTTGCGTCAGCAATTCAAAGGCATGACGCACCATCGTCGTCCGAGCAACTTCACCAAATGTCCCAATATGCGGCAAACCAGACGGGCCGTAGCCTGTCTCAAACAAAACATAGCCTTTTTCTGGCGTTTTTCCTTTTAAACGGGCTGCTATTTTCCGCGCCTCTTCAAATGGCCAGGATTTCGCCTGTGTGATATGATCAGAAAAGCTATCGCTCATTTTCAGGATTTTATTATTTTGCGCCATATTTTACCCTTCATCAAGGTTCTCCTTTTACACCACACTTAGGGCGTGTGGACATTCATAGAATACAAAGAGTACGTGCTAAAATTTTTCAGTGCAAGGCAAATTTCGCGTGGAATATCGGGAATATTTCCAAGAAATTTAACGCAGCAATGGGAAATTTTAGCCGTATCCTACGGACATGGCCAATTTTCACAATAAACTTCGACAAATTTTTTGATCGTAGCACCACTATGACCTGCAAAATTTATCTTGTTTCTTATGAAAATTGGCTTCATGCGCTTTGTGTTCTATGAATGTCCACACGCCCTAAAATAATGAAAAGATTAATAATTGAAATTTAACGTGAATTTAATATAATCAGCCGATGTTAAAAGCTGTATGATTGATAATAATCGGTTTAATGCCCTGATCTTTAAGGAGTTATAAATAGAATATGGATGATAATGACGTCTTGAGGGCAAAGCTGGCGATTTTAGAACAACAACATAGAGATCTTGATGATGCCATTAAGGCCTTATGGGAAAAACCAATACGAGATGAATTACAAATTAAACGCTTAAAAAAACAAAAATTAAAGTTACGCGATCAGATATATCTTATTCTGGATATGCTCAATCCTGATATTATTGCCTAGTGCTCTATAATCATTCAAGACAGGATATAATTGTTACAAGATTTCAAAAAAATATGATCATCCAGAAAGCACTAGGATTAATTTACCCCTCACGGATTAAGCCCTTCGGGCTATCCTCCGGGTGGGCGGTGCAAAGGCACCGGCGGCCAGTCGGCCGCTCTGGAGAAAATATAGAGTTTAAAGATTATGATGTAGTAGAGTCAAGACCTAAACTTTTTCATTCCTGTCTTGCAATAAATATAAAAACTTGTCATAAAAGCGAAAAAATAATCTGAGGATATTATGCCATCCGTTGGTATTATCATGGGAAGCAAATCAGACCTTACAGTCATGCAACATGCTGCTGATATTTTGCGGCAGTTTAGTCTGGACCATGAGGTTAAAATAGTCTCCGCACATCGTACACCAAAGCGACTTGTAACCTATGCTGAGGAAGCAGAAAAACGAGGCATAAAGGTCATAATTGCTGGCGCTGGTGGTGCTGCGCATTTGCCAGGTATGGTTGCATCTATGACAAACATCCCAGTTTTAGGTGTTCCAGTGCAAACACAATCTCTTTCTGGACTTGACAGTTTATTATCTATCGTGCAAATGCCGGGCGGTGTTCCTGTTGCAACTTTTGCAATTGGCAAGGCCGGTGCAAAAAATGCGGCGTTATTTGCTGTTGCGATTTTATCGCTGACCAACTCTGAGCTTGCCACAAAATTACGGGGATGGCGCGCAGAACAAACTTTATCTATATCTGAGGATCCATTTGATGAACATGAATAAAAATAATTTCAAAATTGCACCCGGTGATAGAATTGGTATTTTAGGGGGGGGACAGCTTGGGCGCATGCTCGCTATGACCGCTGCGCGACTTGGAATTAAGACCATTATATTCTCAGAGGAACAAAATTGCCCGGCAGGATCTGTTGCCGATGAGCTTGTATTTGGATCATTTCAAGATGCGAATTTACTGGATGAATTTTCAAGGAAATGTTCAGTTGTCACATATGAATTTGAAAATATTCCTCTTTCTGTTGTGAATTATATTGCCACGCGATCAAATCTTTATCCTGGACGTGATATTCTCGCCATGACACAGGATCGCCTCTCAGAGAAATCATTTTTGAAATCTCTGGGCCTCCCTGTGGCTGATTTTACTGCTGTGTCCTATGAAGGAGACATCAAGACATATCTTGAAAAAACCGGAGCGCAGGGTTTACTCAAAACGCGCCGTCAGGGATATGATGGGAAAGGTCAGGTTCAGGTTCCTGATGCAAAAAAAGCTGTGGAATGCTATTATGAAATCAAAGAGGCTCCGGCGGTTTTGGAAGATATAGTGCCTTTTGAAAAAGAATTTTCTGTCATTGGTGTGCGTACATTGGATGGTACTTTCTACCATTATGATATATCCGACAATGAGCATGTTGATGGTGTTTTAAAATCGAGTGTCGTTCCGACATCCATGCCGAATAAACTGCAAAAGCAGGCTGTGTCCTATACAAAATTGATTGCAGAAAAGCTAAATTATGTTGGCGTGATTGTTGTAGAATATTTCTTAACAAAAGATCAGAAAATCTTAGTGAATGAGATTGCGCCGCGTGTTCATAATTCTGGGCATTGGACCATTGATGCATGTGTATTTGATCAATTTGAGCAACATATACGCGCGATTTGTGGCTGGCCTGTCGGATGTTTTGATCGTCATTCAAATGCAAAAATGCTGAATTTGCTTGGAGATGATGTCAGTGAATGGCATGATCTTGTATCAAATCCCAACACAACATTGCATATTTATGGGAAGTCTGAAATGCGCGCGGGGCGCAAAATGGGTCATGCAACGACATTAGAAGCTATCTAGCAGGGTCAAAAATCATCTTTTTTGAGAGATTTTTAGCCGAAAACGAACTTAAAAATCTGTGCATAATGGTGTTACGGACATATTTTTTAGTGAAGTTTGTAGGCAAAAATCACCAAAAAGGGCTTTTATTACCCCTGTTAGATGGCTTCTAAAGACGCTTTAGAAGCTCTTATGCTTGGGCAGAAATATTCTTCATATCGATTATATTTCTTTGCTTTTATTGCCGGTTTTATTGCCCTATTTGCATTTTCGCCCTTTGATTTTATTCCATTTTTGTTCATATCTTATGCTATCCTCTTTTATCTGGGATATTCGCATAGATATGATATAAAGCGCACAATTATAGTTGGTCAAGCCTATGGATTTGGCTATTTCCTCGGAGGGCTCTACTGGGTTGGAAATGCGCTGCTTGTTGACCCTTCGCAATTTCTTATTTTCACTCCTCTTGCATATATTGGGCTCCCTTTTGGTCTGTCGCTTTTTTATCTGCTTGCGCTTTTACTGGTGCGTTTAGTCGCTATCCGAACGACAGATAGTAAAATTATTTATTTTATTTATATGGCTATCATTTTATCATGTTTTGATGGGCTACGGAGCTTTATATTTACAGGCTTTCCATGGAATATTCCTCTCTATGCGACTGCTTTTTCTGACATGCTGATGCAGCCCACATATTATTTAGGGCCTTATATATATAATAGTTTGATTGTTTTTATTGCGCTGTCTTTTGGGCTTTATTTTTTTATTAAAAAGCGATCTATTGTTATCTTGGCGCTGATAGAATGCTCTCTTCTTGGGGGCTTATGTTTGGTCGGAGACTATCGGTTAAATAATCTAGAGCTGATAGAACAAGATGATTATATTTTTCGCATCATACAACCCAATATAGCGCAAAATATCAGATGGGAAGAGCATCATAAATATGCGCATTTTGAAAAATTAAAACGTC
>JBCCNR010000101.1:0-6416 GCA_039025725.1 Pseudomonadota bacterium
AAGCCTCTTTGTTTCCGAAAGGGTAAGAATCTAGTAAGGTAAAATCTCAAAGTGAATATAAAAAGATCATCTGGCTGCCATGAAAGAAATTGAGCTTGTTATTCAAGCTATTTTTCCAGTTATCATATATATAGGGATAGGCTTTTTCCTGCGGGCACAGCAATTCTTCAAAGAAGAGGGCTGGCATGCGGTTGAAAAGCTGGCATATTATGTCTTATTTCCTGCTTTGATTATCTATGAGCTTGCAACAGCAAAGTTCAGTGATATGTCCTTTTATAATGCTGCTGTGGCTCTGAACGTGGCACTTCTGGTCATGTTTCTTTTGTCATTTGGGGCATGGATCATCAAAGATATGAATGGGCCAAAATTTACTTCTATTGTGCAAAATAATATTCGGTGGAATAGCTATGTTGTGATTGGTGTGACATCGGCCTTATTTCCTGAATATCGCTCTATTGTGGTTCTGGCGATTGCATCTATGATCCCAACCGCGAATATTTTAAGCGTTTGGTCTTTGCTGTTTTGGGGCAAGCCAGAAGTTGGTAAAAAGCTTGACCCTGTAACAGGTCTTATCCGCAATCCACTTATTTTAGCCTGTTTGATCGGCGGTTTGCTACAATTCTATAAAATTCCACTGATTGATCCTTTTGGGAAAACCTTTGAAATGCTTGGTCTTTCCGTTATGCCTTTGGGGTTGATGGCTGTCGGGGCAGGTTTAGACATTGAAAATATGAAAGATAATACCGCAAGCCGTATGTTTTGGGGCTTTGTGCGGTTGGTTGGATTGCCTTCACTGGCGCTGCTGTCATGCTATATATTTGGTGTTTATGATCGTGATATGATAATGATTATTTTAATTGCGACCTCTGCGCCAACAGCAACGAACGGATATATTTTAGCGCGACAATTGGGCGGAGACGCGCCTTTTATGGCATCATTGGTTGGGACAACAACTTTATTTTCTGTTATAACCATCCCTGCTATGATATTTTTATTTAACTTTTTCATCAAATGACGCCTAATAAGACATCTGAGACAAAAAAAGATATTTCTCATTATCCCCCCGGATATCGTTTTGAAAAAACGCATTTAACAGGGATAAAATATTTAAGTGAATTTGATATTCGTGCAATTCTTGATCATGCCGCAAAGCTGGAAAATATGGATGCGCAAGAGTTTGCAGACCATAATCCTTTAAAAGGGCGCACACAGATCAATCTTTTCTTTGAGAATTCTACGCGTACGCAGGCCAGCTTTGAGCTTGCCGGACAGAGATTAGGTGCGAATATTCTCAATATGTCTGTTTCGACATCTTCAGTCAGTAAGGGCGAAACGCTTATTGATACAGCAGTGACATTAAATGCGATGCATCCTGATATTCTGGTTGTCAGACATTTTTCATCCGGTGCAGCAGATTTACTCTCGCAGAAAGTGAATTGTGCGGTTATCAACGCTGGCGATGGCACCCATGAGCATCCTAGTCAGGCTTTGCTGGATGCATATACAATCCGTAAAAAGCTCGGTTATATTGCAAGATCAGCTATTGTTATCTGTGGTGATATTTTACATAGCCGTGTGGCACGGTCTAACCTTATTCTTTTAAATGCTTTGGGTGCACAAATTCGTATTGTTGCGCCTCCGACGCTTATTCCGGCCGGTCTTGATAAGATGGGGTGTACTGTGCATCATCATATTCGTGATGCACTTGACGGAGCAAATATTATTATGATGTTACGCCTACAAAAAGAGCGTATGCAGGGCAGTTATATCCCCTCTGCGAAGGAATATTATCGGCGTTACGGGTTATCCACTGAGATTTTAGAAAAATATGCGCCAAATGCTTATGTGATGCATCCGGGGCCTGTCAATCGAGGCATAGAAATTCAATCCAGACTGGTTGACGACCCTGAGCGCAGTCTCATTCGAGATCAGGTTGAAAATGGTGTTACAGTTCGTACGGCAATTATTGATATGATTTGTGCTGCGCGTCGTCATTCTGTCTCTGATGAGGCACATATATGAAAAAAACAATCATTTACAATGCAAGATGTGTTGATCCTGAAACAGATTATGACGCGCATGGTGGGGTTGTCATTGTGGATGGCCTTATTCAGGATATTTTTACAGCTAAGGAACGCCCAGATAGCGAAGATAAGGATACGGTTTTTATAGATGCGAAGGGATGTGTTTTATGCCCATCGCTTTGCGATATATTTGTTGGTGTCGGAGAACCGGGGGGGCATCACAAGGAAAATTTTCAAAGCCTCAATCGAGCGGCATTATATGGCGGTATTACGGCAGTTATGATTGATCCGGATACTGCGCCGGTCCTTGATACGCCGGCGACGGTGGATTATGCACTCAGTCACGCTGTAAAACATGCTGATATTGACGTTTATGTTGCAGCAGCCCTCACAAAAAATTTATCCGGTCAGGATATGACAGAAATGGGGTTGTTATCTGACGTGGGTGTCTCT
The DNA here is from genome assembly GCA_039025725.1 of Pseudomonadota bacterium. Lineage (GTDB taxonomy): Bacteria > Pseudomonadota > Alphaproteobacteria > JBCCNR01 > JBCCNR01 > JBCCNR01. The sequence continues at coordinate 2,478 of JBCCNR010000101.1, forward strand.
TGCCTGACGGATGGAGACAAATCCCTGCCGAACTCTCTTATTCTATATCGTGCATTATCTTATAGTCTTGCTGAAAATATGGTGATTGCGACATATGCTGATGATCCTTTACTGTCTGATGATGGTATTGCGCATGATGGTTTTGTGTCTTCTCTTTATGGTTTAAAGCCTGTTCCTGCGGTCTCTGAGCAAATTGGCCTTATGCGTGATATTGAGCTTGCAAAGGCGACAGGCGCAAAGCTTCATGTTCGGGGCATATCTAGCGCGGCATCATTGCCAATCATTGCTCGCGCTAAAGATGAGGGGGTTGATCTGACTGTTTCAGTCTCTGCACAACATATTGCACTCAATGAGAATGATATTATTCCTTATAAATCTTTCTTGAAAATGCGTCCACCTTTGCGGTCAGAGGATGATCGCGCAGCATTGAGTGAAGCCGTGTGCAATGGTTTGATTGATATCGTTATATCGCAGCATCGTCCGAGACATGCGGACACGAAGCGCCTCCCTTATCAGGAAGCAGATTTCGGGTGTTCAGCGATTGAAACGCTTTTGTCAATTATCCTCGAGCTTTATCATAATGGTAAAGCATCGCTCGTAGAGGTTCTAAAAAGGGTAACAATCGCGCCACGTAAACGCTTTGGCTTGTCAGGAGGGTTGTTGCAAATTGGTGCGTCTGCGGATCTTATAGTGGTGGATATCGATAGGGGATATAAATTAGAGCGCCATTTGATGCGATCAAACTCTACAAATACCCCATATGAAGGACGTTTATTGCAGGGCATTTGTCAGCAGGTTTTCAAGGCTGGCGAAGTGATTTATGAAAGTTAAATCACGGTTATTTCTGGATATTGCCATAGAGGTTGGTCAGAATTTTGAGCTTCCCTCTGAGGCTTCACATCATATTGCAACGGTTTTACGTGCGAAGATTGGTGATATTATCGGTATCTTTAATGGTGTGAACGGGGAGTATGCTGCCGAAATCAAGGCATGTAAGAAGAAGTCAGTTTTAGTGTATATTGTTGCAAAAATCAGAGAGCATTTACCACCGGAGGATATCACATTATTTTTTGCGCCATTAAAGAAGTCTCCTATGGAATATTTAATTCAAAAAGGGACAGAGTTAGGCTGTGGTTTTTTCCAGCCGATCATAACAGAGCGTACGATTGTAAGAGATATTAATTTAGAGCGTTTAAATCGCATTGCAACTGAGGCTGCCGAGCAATGTCACCTGACGGCTTTGCCACAAATAAAACCAGCTATATCGCTTTTATCGGTTTTAGAGGCACAAAGACCTTTTTTATTTTGTGATGAATATGGCGGTGGTGAGCCGATCTTGAGGATTTTAAAAAATCATTCTGTGGATTCTATTCTGATTGGGCCTGAGGGTGGTTTCACGCAGACCGAGCATGATATGATAAAATCTCATCAGGCATGCCATGCGGTTTCGCTGGGGCCGAGGATTATGCGTGCAGAAACGGCGGCAATATCTGCTTTAAGTGCAACAGTTTTGGCCAAAGATATATTTTAAGCGCGATAAAGCATAAAATTTATGCAAAATTAACCATGTAAATGTGATAATTTAGATCTTTAATATATGTGAGGGAAGGCGTATGCGCGCGGTGATTTTTGCAGTTTTTGCCTTTTTTATGTCTTTGAGTATAGTTTTTGCGCAGCAGCAGCGTGAGGATATTCCACAGACAAATCTTGTGACTGAGCATAAAAATTATCTGGAGCGCCCTTTGATTGAGCGCTATATCCTTGATGAACTCAGGCAGCTTCGGAAAGACCTTCAAAGTATGGAGGCTAAGCTTGAAGAAAGGCTGGCCAATGCACGTTTGGATGCTTCTGATCGTGCGATCAAATATACGACTGATACGACAAATAATATTTTTTATATCATCACGGCGGCGGCGTCTTTGTTGGTTTTGGTGGGGTGGAAATCTTTGAAAGATATTCGGGATAATATAGGCGAGATCACAAATAAGCAGGTTTCGAATTTAACCGAAGAATATGAGAAGCGCCTCAATGAGATTGAGTTAAAAATGAAGGTGCGCTCAGAGCAGATCATGTATGCGCAGGAAGAGATTTCGATCACCAATCAGCTTCATTCGCTTTGGATGCGTGCAGGGATTGAGAAAAATGATCAGGAGAAGATTAAAATTTACGATCAAATCCTTGAGCTTAAATCGCATGATGTTGAGGCTTTAACATATAAGGCAGATACTTTACTTGATATTGGCGAGAAAAAATGGGCGCTGTCTTTGACCAATCAGGCGATTGAGAAAGACCCTGAATATTCATTTGCTTATTGGCAGCGCGCTTGTGCGCATGCGGAGCTGGAAAATCAAGATCTAGCGCTTAATGATATCCGTTCTGCATTAGAGATCACACCTTCTTTGAAGAAAGACCTGATTGAAGAGAGATATTTTCACGGATTACATGAGAATAAAGACTTCAGAGAGATATTTGGTCTGGATCAGCAAGAAGAAACGACTATTTCTTTATCATAAATTATACCAAAGGCCCAAAATAATTTGTGATTAAGTGCCTTTGGTAGAGCGCCCGACTGGGCGCCGCGCATCGTTGCGCGCCCTCTCGGAGCCGTTAGCGTAAGCTAACTGGCGTGAGAGAAAAAATCACTTTAAATTGCTTGATGGAATAATTATGCTAGGTACAATATTGAAAGATTATTTAAGGCGATTGGTATTATATGCGAAAACTTAATGCCATTCAGGAATTATGGCTGCGCACGCCTGAGATGGTAAGCTCTGTGATGATAGGCCTGCTGTTGATGGCGATTGGAGCCTTTGTCCACCATGATATTTTATATGGGATGGTACAGGTCTGGCGGAATGATGTGACTTTTTATCATTGTTTTTGTGTTGGTCCGATTTTTCTTTTTCTGATTTACCGGAAGCGTCAGGGTGTCATTTGTGCTGTGCCGCATTTCGAGCCGATATCTCTACCGGTCATTATTATATCTGGCTTTGGAGCATATATATTCGGTGAGATTGGCGTTAATCTTCTGGCGCATATAGCTTTTGTTATTTTATTGCAGGCTCTTTTTATTGCGACAATTGGTCGAAATGGTTTTAAAATTCTGAGATTTCCTATTTTATTTCTATTTTTTCTTGTGCCTTTTGGCCATGAGTTGCGCCTGCCTTTACAGAATATGACTGCTGCGGTTGCGGTTTTTATGTTAGAAAATTCCGGGATCGATGTCGCTTTTCGAGGAATTTATATTGCAACAGATCGCATTGAATTTGTTGTGGCCGAGGCCTGCGCTGGATTAAGGTTTTTGATAGCGAATATTTTTGCTATGGCGCTTTATGCGCATTTTTCTTTTAAGACAAAAAAGAGCTGGTTGATTTTTTTACCTCTTTCGATTGTTATTCCGATCATAGGGAATATCCTCAGAGCCTATTTTATTATGATGATAGGATATTATAGTAACGGAGAGCTCGCGGCAGATATTGATCATATTATTTATGGTTGGGGATTTTTCTGTCTTTTGGCTTACGTAAATTTTCATATTGGGGAAAAAATCAGCAAAGCTGAGCCTCCTATGTCTGAAAAGGATATGGATAAGATCGATCTCTCATATAGCTATAAAGCCTATAATTTAGAGCCTATTGGATCAATTTTTCATAAAAAGCATTTTCCGGCGACAATTTTTGCATTATTTGCGGTTTTTGGTTTGGATTATCATCTTTCGCGTTTGGCTGGGCGGCAAGGCCATTTTCATGCTGAACATATTCAGGACTATGCCCCGAGAGAGATAAGCTCTGTCTTTGCGGAAAACTGGCAAAAGCGCCAAGAGAGTGTAGATTTTGGCTTTCAGAATTATGATTTTACAACATATTACACCAATGTAAAAAATGATGTTGGTGCTGGTGTTATTCATTTTAAAATGCAAAATAGTCTGAAAGATGTGAC
>JBCCNR010000102.1:0-6362 GCA_039025725.1 Pseudomonadota bacterium
ATACAGTCGGTCATACAGATCGCGCAGCCAGAGTTTCGCGTAGAAATAATGCGGAGACTGAACAAGATAAGCTACGAAATGAAATTTTAAAAGCACCAAAAGGGGAACATGAAGCATTGAAATGGCTTTTTTTAAACCAACAAGAATTTAAGAGGATTTGGCAGGAACAGCCCCTTGAGGTGTGTAAGTCATTTGCTGAGTTTTTATCTGGTATACCGCAACAAACAGTAGAGTTTTTAGTTACGAATGAAGGTATAAGTAAATTTTCGAGAATGCCTCTCATGAAAATTAAATTAGCATCACAGATTTTAAATTTATCTTCTGACGTAGCTGGGGAGCCTCTTGTAAGCACTAAAGAACTTGAAGGGATATGGTCGGAGGTCACGGGTGATAAACTTAAATTACTCTATGGCATTTTCTCAAAAGGATCGCATGATGAAATCATAAGTCTCATGCAAGCAAATGGAGGCCCAATAGCTTTTATGGGTTTGGATGCCAAGAGTATGAATAAAGCATTGGCAAAATTTCTTAGAGCACAGGAATATATTGTACTGCAACAGGCTTGTGAAGAACATCCAGAACTTGAAGCAATCCGGGGGCAATTATCCTTTGAAGAATTCCTTGAGGCTCCCCAACCATTATCCTTTGAGTATATACATTCATTATCCAAGATATTAAATAATCAAGACAACCCGTACCCCGAATTAAGGGATTTTCTTGAAGCTTTACAAGAAAGCAACGGCAGTTTAGCATCCTTCTTAACAATGAGTGCCGATAAACAGCAATTAACATTGCGCATATTGGGCGATAAAATAGGGATATATCCTGGTTTGCAAAAGCTTTTAATGGAAGACGCTGATTTCCGTAATGACTGGATGAATTTGTCTGATGAAGACTGTAAAAAGCTTGCCAAGGGATTAAGAGAGGCATCAGACGAGACAATCAAATATATGCTGGAAGCTGTAAAAAGCTTACCTCACAATGATTCTTTAGAAGCGAAAGGAAGTTTCGAACATCTGGTGCAGTCTATGTCTCCTGACAGAATGCATATCTTCACAATGTTGTTCACTCAGTTGAGTAAAGATGCTAGCGAACCAACTATGCTTTCTAAGATTGCTTCTGAAGTTATTAACAAATGTAACAATATATCAGATGAGGACTGTGGAATACTTGATGAAGCTTTTAACAAGTACTCACAAGTCGAAAGAGGTGCATATGCTCGTACATATGTAGATTATGTTTTATCTAAGGCAGAAAATCGTGCTCCACAAGGTAAAATTTTAAAGTTAGCACATCGAGTAAGAGAGGCGGCAATTGAAAGAATTTTAGACTCAGCATCATCAATACTATCACATACACACCTCTTACAATTAGAAAGACGAATGTGTGATCGCTCATATGCCATGGGATTAGCAGAAAAAGCAGCATCAGATGCGAAAGCGGAATTAGAAGTAGATGCGAAAGCAGCAGTAGAAACGAGAGTTCCAGAAGAAACAGTAGATGCAGAGAGAGCAGCAGCAGCAGCGAAAGCAGCAGCAGCAGCAGCAGCAGCACAAGAAGCAACAGCAGCGAAACGGGCAGAAATTGCTAGGCGAGCAGCAGCTTTGCTAATTAACTTGTCGGATACATAAAATTAATAGGCTCCTGTCCTAGATTTTTGCAGCGATCTGGCATGAGATTTGCTGAATGGTGATCATGAATTACACGCCATGATCAGTTATTTTCAGCAAGGTCTATTATCATATGTCCCAAACAATTTATGAAACACAAAAAACTTACCCTAAGATTTTATCAAATGGCAGAGGGTTATCAAATTTTTATTTTGATTATGGTCAGTTTGTAAAAGATCACGCACTGGACGCATCGCATATTATTCGCAATCGCATGAATAGTGATGGTATAGTCATTGTTAAAAACGCAAATCTTAAAAAAAGTGCTGATATTGAAGAATGGGCCAATATCTGGGGATCAAAACAGATAAGTTACGCGGGCGGTACGAATAGCCGTGAATCAATGGGGGGGTCGGTCTTAACAGTTGGAACCGAGCCACCACATATTAATGTCGCCGCACATAATGAAATGAGTTATACATATTATGATCTATATCCACGTATCTTTATGCTTGGCTGTGTCACTGCACCGCGCAATAAAGGAGAGACGATTTTTGCTGATAATGTTGGTATAACTGAAGCTTTGCTTAAAAGTCGCGTGGGAAAAAAGTTTTATACACATGGTGTTCGCTATGTAAGAAACTACTTCAACGCAGATGATCCTGCCCAAGCGCCGACGGGATTGCATCACTGGCAGGGTGCATTTAACACAACGAAGAAATTTCTCGTTGAAAGAAGTCTGAGAAAAAAGAATGTTGATCATTTTGAATGGTTTAAAAATGGTTCTCTGAGATTTTCATATTACAAACCGGCTTTCGAGTGGGATGAAATTTTAAATATGAATCTCGCATTTGTGAGTATAGGTAACCATGGTTATTGGTTCCGCAACTGGGAGCCATATTGCACGCTGCCCGATGATATGCGCCCCCATCACATGACTTTTGGAAACGGTGACCCTCTGACAGAAGAAGATATTCAGGAGCTCGTTTTTTTGACCATAGAAAATAGTCTTGAACATCAATGGGAAGATAATGATCTTGTTATATTAGATAATTTAAGATTTACGCATGCACGCAAGCCATTTCGTCTTGAAAGTGATGAAAAAAGAGAAATCTATGTTGCAATGCGTCTTCCAAGACAGCGCCACGGCTTTATCGGAGATAAATTAGGTTTGGTTGGATAAATAATATCCACATGCCCTTCTTCATCATGGGCTTATACCACTTCATAATCTGTTGCTGCCTTTAATAAAGCGCGCGTATAGTCTGTTTGGGGGTAGTCAAAAATGACTTCGGTCTTGCCAGCTTCAATGGCCTGACCATCTTTCATAACAATCACACGATGTGAAACAGATCTGATGACCTCAAGGTCGTGGCTGATGAAAATATAGGACATGCCGTATTTTTTTTGCAAATTCGCCAGAAGCTGTAAAACTTGCTTTTGCACAGTGCGATCTAGTGCAGATGTTGGCTCATCTAAGATCAAAAGCTGAGGACGCACAATCAAAGAACGCGCAATCGCGATACGCTGCCTTTGTCCTCCGGAAAATTCATGTGGATAGCGCGATAAGATATCATCCGGGTTCATTCCAGTTTCGGTGAGTGTGTTGCGCACCAAGTTATCCTTATCCTGTTCAGCCATAGATTTGAAATGTAGATCAAGCCCTTCGCGCAATATCTGTTTGATTGTCATTCTTGGTGAAAGTGCTGCATAGGGGTCTTGAAACACAGGTTGAAAATGAGACCGGAATGCGCGTAGTGCACGACCTGAAAGTGACTTCGGGTAAGTGCCAGAGATCATGATCTCGCCTTCATAGGATGTAAGGTGTAAAAGCGCCGCCGCAAGCGTTGACTTCCCAGATCCACTTTCACCGACAATGCCTATTGTTTCGCCTGCTTTTAAGTGAAAAGAAATATCATTCACCGCATGCACATAAGATGAAACACGGCGGAGAAAACCAGATTTAATTGGATATTTAACATGAATATGGTCAGCTTTCACCAGATAAGTTGCATTTTCCGGTGAAGGCTCTGGCGCGGCATTGGGCTTGGAGTCGATCAAAAATTTTGTATAATGATGCTCAGGGAATGTTAGAACATAGCCTGCATCGCCATGCTCCACAACTTCGCCATCTTTCATAACATAGATATAATCGGCTGTTTTGGCGACCATTGGTAAATCATGGCTTATCAGCAGCATGGATGTCCCAAGTCGCGTACGAATATCTCTTAACAAAGATAAAATCTGCGCCTGAATGGTCACATCCAGAGCCGTTGTTGGCTCATCGAGAATAAGAATATCAGGGTCATTCGCCAGAGCCATAGCAATCATAATCCGTTGACGTTGCCCTCCGGAGAGCTCATGCGGAAAAGCAGTCAGACGCTGTTCGGGATCAGGAATTTGCACAAGGTTAAGAAGCGCGATAATTTTCTCTCGTCGCGTGGTGGTATTATAATTTCCATGGAGATCAAGCATCTCCCCAATTTGCTTTTCCACATTATGTAATGGATTAAGTGCTGTCATTGGTTCTTGAAAGACAACAGATATTTGACCGCCCCTAAGAGAAATAAGTTCTTCTTCGGTGAGCTGGTAAATATCCTTACCATTATAAAGACATTCTCCCGATGTGACATGCAGCGCATCTGCCAAAAGAGATGCGATCGACATCGCCGTAATGGTTTTTCCAGAGCCACTTTCACCAACAATAGCAGTGACTTGTCCGCGATACATCTGAATATTGACATTGTGGGTTAGATTTTTATCTTGTCCCTTTAATCCAATAGAGACATTTTTCAAACTGAGGACGCTTTCATTATCCGTCATGCAATGACCTTTCGTGGGTCAAATGCATCGCGAATGGCCTCGCCGATAAAAACAAGTAAAGTCAACATTACAGCCATGACAACAAATGCTGTTATGGCCAACCATGGAGCCTCAAGATTATTCTTTCCCTGTAAAATAAGTTCCCCTAATGAAGGCGAGCCGGGCGGCAATCCGAGCCCCAGAAAATCTAGTGAGGCCAAAGTCACGGTTGATCCGGCCACAATAAAAGGGAGCATCGCAAGCGCAGCTGTCATGGCATTGGGCAGAACGTGGCGCAACATGATTGTTCCATCTGATAGCCCCATTGCTTTTGCTGCGCGAACATAGTCAAAATTTCGCGTACGGAGAAATTCTGCGCGGACAACGCCCGTCAAAGCCGTCCAGCTGAAAAATAACATGATCACCAATAAAACCCAGAAATTCGGAATCAGCAATGATGATAAGATGATCAATATATAAAGGCTGGGCATAGCATTCCACATTTCGATAAAACGCTGGGCGAAAAGGTCAATTTTTCCGCCGAAATAACCCTGTATTGCTCCGGCAGCGATACCAATAATAGAAGCCGAAAAGGTCAGCATCAAGCCAAATAAAACTGAAATCCGAAAACCATAAAGCGAGCGCGCCAGCACATCGCGCTGCCTGTCATCTGTTCCCAGAAAATGGCGATAATTAGGTGGGGCAGGGGCGGGCCGTGTTTCAGACCGATCTATTGTATCATATGAAAAGGGAATAAGAGGGCTAATGATATAGCCACCTTTTTCAGTGACAAGTTCACGCACAAAGGGGTCAGAAAAGTCAGCTTCTGTCTCGAAGTCTCCGCCGAACGCTGTTTCGGGATAAAATGTAAAAACTGGAAAATAAAACTCATCTTGATGCAACACCAGAATAGGTTTGTCATTAGCCACAAATTCAGAGCATAAAGTCACGATAAAAAGAATAAAAAATATAATAGAGGAGTAAAATCCGCGTTTATTGGCTCGAAATCTTTCAAGGCGTTTTTGCAGGATAATATTCACTTTTATCCCTCTCTCTTTTCAAAATCGATACGTGGATCAATCAGCATATAAGTCAGATCACTTAACAGACCAGCAATCAACCCAAGTAAAGTAAAGACGTAAAGTGTGCCAAAAACGACAGGATAGTCGCGTTTGACGGCCGATTCATATCCAAGATATCCTAGCCCATCGAGTGAAAAAACTGTTTCAATCAAAAGGCTTCCGGTGAAAAACATACTCACAAAAGCAGCCGGAAAGCCTGCAACCACAACAAGCATTGCATTGCGAAAGACATGCCCATAAAGTATGCGTCGCTCTGTGAGACCCTTTGAGCGCGCAGTCAGCACATATTGTTTGGAAATTTCATCCAGAAAAGAATTTTTCACCAGAAAAGTCTTAGATGCAAAATGACTCACGACTAGCGCTGTAATCGGCAGTGTCAAATGCCAGAGATAATCAAGAATTTGACCAAAGAAAGAGAGTTCCTCAAAATTATCCGATGTTAAACCACGTAATGGGAACCAGGAATAAAAGCTCCCGCCGGCGAAAAAAGTAATCAGCAAAACTGCGAAGAGAAAGCTCGGAATAGCATAGCCAACAATAATAATGCTGCTGCTATAAATATCGAAAGGTGTGCCATCGCGGACAGCCTTTTTTATCCCAAGCGGAATACAGACCAGATAAGATATCAAAACTGTAAAAATACCCAGCGACATAGAAACAGGTAATTTTTCAACAATCAAAGCAGAGACATCGCGCCCTTTAAAATAGCTTGTCCCAAGATCGAATGTTAAATAATCCCCTAGCATTTTCAAAAACCGCTCATGCGGAGGTTTATCAAAACCAAATTGCTTTTCAAGCTCAGCGATAAAAGCGGGGTCGAGGCCGCGCGCACCCTCATATTTAGAATTGACAGTATTATCAATCTGGA
>JBCCNR010000103.1:0-6332 GCA_039025725.1 Pseudomonadota bacterium
CCCGAGCTATGGATAAGGAAATGAAGAGTAAGTATCGCCACGCACGTCAATTGATGAGGGGCTGTAATATTATTTTCCTTATCCATAGCTCGGGTTATTATCCCGCCTTTTTTAATCTGGTGTAGTTTTCATATTCATTTTGAAGAGCACGCGGGGTTAAGGCTATATCAAGCGAGCTGCGGCGGCGGTTTTTAAATGTCAAAAGATGTGGGTTCTCTCGAATAAGATAGTTTGTAACATCTGAAATGTCTGGTTCAGTCCCTTCTTTTCTGAGGTAATCATCCCAAAATGGCATTGCGCATTTTATCAAAAGCTGACGCGTTTGTGGCTTCTCTAATGTTTCACTTTGATCACGCATATTGCGAATTTGCTGCATGACATTCTCATTTTCCTCCATACGAAGCGATAAATCACGGTAATATTGTTTAAATCTCTCTGGCCCAAGGATAATTTTCATCAGCGGATCTGGAGGAAGATGTGACGTTTGCTCTAAAAACCAACAGACAATTTGCTCTGGTTTGTAGAAAACTTTGTCTCTATAATGAAATTCCTCAAGCTGATTGGTCACCGCAATATGACGCTGTAAGATATCCTCAAGCCCGATACGCTTTTTCTGTCTGATATTCCAGATTGACGCTGTCTGCACATTTAAAATCCAGGGATGTTGCCTGAAATCATAAAATTTAAACTGCCTATCGGGACATTCTCCTTTGAACAGGGCAAGTGCCTCATGGAAAGTCCAGGCCTGTTTCTCCTTCCAAAATGTATATAGATTATAAGGCCAGCTTTCAGGGTGATAAGTTAAGGGGATATCGTGCTCCGCGAGCATCCGCATCACATCATATCGAAAAATAAAACCATTATTATAGAGGGATTGCGCGTAATCTTTAAAATCTCCATTCCATAAATCAAGCAAATGCACCTCTTCGCCCAGCGATAGCGGGTCAATATAGCCGTCATAATAAAAATCACGCAGAAAATGTTGATATTCGATATAAAAAGAAAGATCATCCTCTGTATGAAACACACTATATATATTCTCATAATCCGCATGTAATGTCATTTGATGTAGGCTTGCATAGCGCCGCAAAGCCTCTGGTTGTAATTTCATTAAAATCGCAAAAGCATCTTGCTCAGTTTGAATCTCTTTCAAGTTCAGAGTTTTAAAATCAAATAAAAATCGATTATGATTGCGATAATGAGCAACAGCTTCTTCATTATCAAGCACGCCTTGCGCTTCCAGTAAGGCCTCGAATTTGCGCGGCAATGAGAAACGCATTTTTCGGGCTCGGCGAATAAATTCTGCCTTACAACCAGAATAAGGCACATATTGTCTTAAAAGATTATATTGATCACTTGTATATTCTGCCCCTAAAAAAGATAATCCATACATATAATGTTCAAGTGCATTGCGCCATTTGGCCTCTGCGCGATAGGTTTGAATCTCTTTTTCTTCATCATAATTGTCGCCATCTCTGGTGATTGTTTTGCGGCGCCCCCAATCAGGATTTAAGCCACATATCAGCCAGCATAACTCTTCATAAGACAGAGTCCCCTTATTCCACCAATAGGCATAATCTGGTTCAAAGTCATATTCTGACATATCTTTTCCTGAGACGAGCTTTTCGCAATCAACCATTAGGGTTAGGACCTATTAAATTGATGTATTCTGTTTGAATAAAAATATTGTAAGATCAAGTTTTGCGAGAGAAGGACATGCTCAAGCATATTCGAACGAGAAAAACGTAGAGATTATAATATTTTTAACAAACCCTTTAGGGCATCGAAAATTTATATGTCTAAACGATAAAATGACTTACGATTAGGGCGAGGCTAGTCGCTGCGTCCTTTTACCGCTTATTCATTATAAATTTTCATGATGCAGAATTCATAAATTTAATAGGTCCTGACCCTAACTCTATCAAATGATTGCTAAAATCAGCTGAAGGAATATAGTTAATTTAAACGCGTTAGACCGTATAAAAAAGGTTAAGATACATGCAAAAGACACATTATGATTGTGGCGATGTTTTAATCGTTGGGGCTGGGCTGGCAGGGCTTTATACAGCTTTAAAACTTGCACCGCTTGGTGTTTCTGTTCTGGCGGCGGCTCCGCTTGAACAAGGCGCTTCCAGTAACTGGGCGCAGGGTGGGATAGCTGCTGCACTCGCGCCGGGTGACACTGTCGAAGATCATGCACGCGATACAATGCAAGCAGGATGTTATATTAACGACCCGGAGAGTGTGGCTATTTTGACGCGCCACGCCGCAGAGAGCATCTATGATCTTTTTTCTTATGGTGTACCATTTGATCGGGATGATAATGGAGCTTTCCTGCAAGGACGAGAAGCGGCTCATTCGGCAAATCGTATTGTAAAAGTCGGCGGAGACGGCACAGGACGACGCATTATGCAATGTCTTGTCAAGGCAGCATTGGCAGCACATCATATTCGGACATATGCATCCTATGCGGTGTTTGATCTTGCGCGTTCTGAGCATGGGCGAGTCTCTGGTGTTTATGCGCGCGCTCTTGGATCAGAAGAGCCAATTTTATTCTCTGCACGACATATTATCTTTGCAACGGGCGGAATTGGGCATCTTTATCGGGATACGACTAATCCATATCAAATCCGCGGAGAGGGGCTTGGTATTGCCGCACGTCATCATGCAAGGTTGCGCGATACGGAATTTGTACAGTTTCATCCGACAGCATTAAATATTGGTCTCGATCCTTGTCCCTTGGTGACAGAAGCCTTACGGGGGGAAGGTGCCTTTTTGATCAATGAAAAAGGCGAGCGCTTTATGGAGCCCATTCACCCTGATGCGGAGCTTGCGCCGCGTGATGTTGTCGCCCGAGCTGTCGCCGCTGAATATGCGAGGGGAGGGAAAGCTTTTCTGGATACGCGTCAGATGCTTGGGTCGCGTATCAAAACAGCCTTTCCAGTTGTAACCGATCATTGTATCAAGGCTGGTATTGACCCTGAGGTTAGTGCGATTCCAATAAAGCCTGCTCAGCATTATCATATGGGAGGGATAAGGACAGATTCTTTCGCACAGAGCTCGATCGCTGGATTATATGTTGTTGGCGAAGCAGCCGGAACTGGTGCGCATGGCGCTAACCGACTTGCGTCTAATTCTTTGCTTGAGGCAGTGGTGTTTTCTGCACGTCTGGCTGAACATATAAAAGGACAAGATACTCAAAAAGCTTTGAGCCACCATTCTGATCCTATAAAAGTTGATCGTCTCTATGCAAAAGAGAAACTTCCTATTTTACGAATGATTATGACGCAATATGCCGGTTTGTTGCGGACGCAAGAAGGGCTCGAGAAGGCGCTAAACGATATTATTAAGCTGGATATGAAAGGGAATTATACTGCGCCATTTACAAATTATGCTTTTGCGGCTATGTCTATTGTCGAAGGTGCTTTGCGGCGGAAAGACTCCATCGGAGCACATTTTTTATGTTAAAAGCTACCCAACAGGCCATAAAAATGTCAAATGTTTTAAAAATTTTATTTCCGCCACTCCATAAGGAAGGCATACGCTTTCTTGCAATTTTTATATGTGTGACATTGATTGCCTGCCTTATAAATGAGACATTATTTGCCCTCTGTTTTCTGCTGACAATTTGGTGTTACTATTTCTTTCGTGACCCTCAGCGTCAGGTGCCACAATCTGAAGATATTGTTGTCAGTCCGGCAGATGGGGTTGTCTGCGCGATTGATGAAGCCATACCGCCCGGAGAATTAGAACTAGGGGGGACGCCAATGCAAAGAATAGGGATTTTCATGAATGCCTTTAATTGCCATGTTAACCGAGCACCTGTGACCGGAACTATAAAAGAAGTACAATATCATAAAGGGCAATTTTTAAACGCATCTACGGATAAAGCCTCCGAAAAAAATGAGCGCAATAGTATAGTCATTATGGATGATCACGGCGATAATTATGTTGTTGTACAAATTGCTGGCTTTTTAGCGCGTAGAATTGTTTGTGAGGTCGCGGAAAATGAAGCTCTCTCATGCGGTGAGCGCTTTGGAATAATTCGTTTCGGCAGTCGTGTTGATGTGTACCTTCCAGAGAAAATGACGCCTCAGCTCGCGCTTGGTCAGATTATGGTTGCTGGTGAAACAATCATTGCGCGTTCAAAGAATGTCTCAGATACCGCTTATAAAACAGTTTAATTCAGTGAAAGCATGACAGATCAGCTTGAGAATAAATCATCTGACAGTAAGTTGAAAAAACGCTTGGATTTCAGAGTCATTATTCCCAATATTGTGACATTGATTGCTCTATGTGCGGGTGTTTCATCTATAAAATTCGCCTTTGATGGACAATATCATATTGCTGCGGCTGCGATTTTAATCTCTGCGATATTAGATGGGTTAGATGGGCAAATTGCGCGCGCTTTAAGGGGAACCTCGTCATTTGGCGCAGAGCTTGACTCTTTGGCAGATTTGGTCAATTTCGGTGTTGCACCGGCTTTAATTCTTTATATTTGGCTTTTAAATAATGCTCAGAATTTTGGCTGGTTTGCGTGTCTGATGTTTATAACAGCAATGGCGCTTCGGCTTGCACGATTTAATGTAGGTAATAATATCTTAATTGAGGCTGACGAAAGCAATATTGACCCTCAAGAAGATAAACCGGCGAAAACATTTTTTCTTGGCATACCAGCACCAGCTTCTGCTTTGATGTCGCTTGTGCCACTTTATATTGATCTATCAGGGCTTTTAAGTGTTAGCTTCATATCAGAGATATTGGCTGCGTTTTATATCATCATATTAGCTATTTTGACAGTTAGTCCGATTAAGACATTCTCACCGAAAATATTACGTTTTAAACGATCTATGGCCGGCCCTGTTTTCATTCTTATGGCATTTATTGCCGTCAGTATGGTCACATTCACCTGGTTAAGCCTAATAATTTGCGCAATTATATATATGATACATATTATCTATGCGACTATGCGTTATTTTCGTAAAGAGACGAAAATTAATTAAAAGACATTTCAATCCTCTGTTTTTACCGAAAATATAATTAAATTTTTCAGAAAAATGCGCTCTAAAAGAGATAAAATCAACTTTAAGGTGTAAAATAAGGCTATTTTTAGCTTTTATTAACGTTATAACGCGTCATCTTTTCTTAAGAAAAGTAAATCTATCTATGAATAGATGGTTAAAAGGGGTTAACTGTAATTCCTAAACAGATGTTAACAGAGATAGGCTATAACTAGATCATAATCTAGTGTGACAAGCGAGATTATATTTTTGAAGGAACTTAATTATGGATACCGTAGGACTAACACCCTTGGTGCGTAGTGCTACTCCGGTAGGCGCGAGCACGAGTAGCAACACTGCATCAGACCAAAAGCGAGAGGCAGAAGCTGTACGTGCGGATAAATTTAAAGGTCAAAATGAAGCTGAAGTCAATTCAGTGGAAAAACAGGCTCAGGCCAAAAGTAACACAAAAACTGAAGAGCGCATTGCGAAACTTGAAGATAAGGCGGTAGAAAAGGCCAATCAAAAAGCGCTTGAGGGGAAAGAGAAGGTTGCAGAAACGGCTGAAAAAGGGAAAGAAAACCTTGCTGTTGCGCGTTTTGAAGCGAAAGCGCAAAGCCTTAAAGATAATGCCGCACAAAAAGAGGATCAGGTTGCATTACAAGCATCCAGAGACGATGAAGCAAGATTTATTGAAGTTAAACAACAAAGATCGATAGAAGTAGCAGTGCAACAAGAGAATAATCTCATTGCACAATCGATCTATGGTGGAGAAACCAAAGCAGCAGTGAAGACAGAAAAACCTGCCGAGCTGAGCTCTACAAGGCAATCTGCTGAGATTGACCTTCGGACAGGAGAACCAAAGGTCCAGAAATTTGTTGCCCCAGTTCCCATAACGGAGATTCGGGCGCCAACAGTGCCGTCAGATCATATTCATCTTTTGAAGAAGACGACTGAAGAGGCATTTAATGCTATCACAAGTACAGAAAGTGACGGCACAAAGAGTAACATTATAACTGTTCAAAATGGAGAAGCCAATAGACCTCCTGAAATTTCGGCCAGTTCTCCAGTTAATACTCCAGCCAACACTCCAGAAGGAACTATTTCTAACATAAATCCAGAATTTAGTGATCTGGATTACGGATTAGCATCGTAATAAATAGTATGTTTACCTTTTACTTACTCGATGCTTTTTATTAAAATGCTCATTTTATTATTCCCCTGAAAACTGGCAGTCCCCCTCGGACTGCCATTTTTTTGTTTAAATTTAATATATTTGTTTTACAATTTATTAAAATAAATGTAACATAAATGTGAAATATGAATTTTTAG
>JBCCNR010000104.1:0-6328 GCA_039025725.1 Pseudomonadota bacterium
ATTCCAACGTGAAAGTCCTCAAGAATTTCGAGATGCTGCTGCCAAACATCTTATTAAACTTATACCACAAGAGGAGCGTAAATTTATATTAATATTAATACTCGAAAACGATATTGTTCAAGATGTAGTTCAAGAGGCAGCTGCTGGACGTATATGCACTGGTTTCAGCAATACAGAGTCTGCAACTAAAATACATGCAGAAAGAGAGGAAGCAAAAGCCGATTACCTCGCATTAGGACATTATAGCGCTTCACAAGAACAGCTGAAAGAAAATATCGAAGGTCTCTATGCACCGATGATTAACCAAACTATCAAATATTCTCAAATAGCTATCGATAAACTCGACCTTAGTCCAGAAGTGGTTTATAGTCAACGATTTGATCGGCGAAAATTTAATGAAGTGCGCGAATCAATGTATGCCTCTGGTGCTGCAAAAGGGTTATTTAAACAAAAACTCCCCTCTGAAGATGCTGCTCGGCATGTTGGAAGCTTTTTAGGAGGTGATGATGTAGCACCTATGGCACGAGTTCAGCATTCCGCACTACAATCTGCTGAAGATGAGTATAAACGACTTAATTCGAAGAATATTGCTGCTGATAATGGTGGCAATAATAATGTGGGTAGTGAAAATACGGATACGGATACAAATTAGAAATTATCAAACTATTTTATTCAAGAATGATCTAAAAACGTTGCATTTCAGCTTTTACAAGGTCATAAGCATAAATACGACTGAGTGGCACAAGCTGAAGTGATGTATTCTCCGCTTGAAGACGCGTGAGGACCTTTTGTAAAATTTCAAGATTTTCTACAGTTCCGTCAATAACAGTCACGCCATGACCGAACCTTGCCACACGCTGGATAAATTCAGGAAAGTCAATATCTATAGATCTTATGATGTCTGCTTTGCGTGTTGGGATGCCTGCTGCCTTTGCGGAAGCATGAGCCACTGCGCCAAAGGCATCGGGGTCTTTGATGACTTCAAGGAAGGTTAAACCATTTTCACGCAATAAATTCATCGTCCAATTCATGCGACCATGATCATATATAATATCGGAATCATTCATATTTTTAAAACCAATATGCCCTTCCACATTGGTATTATGCCATTTTATGCGTGTTTCAAGGGCTTCGAAAGATGATTTTGCCTGTAAAGGACGCACGCCCGGGGCATCGCTGCTTTTTTCATCGGGCTCCAACGGAAGCTGTAAAAGAAACTCATAGCCCTTTTGTTTGAGCTGATTGATCAATGTTTGTGCTTCGGGGCGATATCCCTCTATGGCCAAAGTAAGCTGAGCATCTGGCAATAAGGATGGTGGTGTTTTGGATGGATCATAATTTACAATGATCGCATATATAGATTTTCCATCGGTCGGTGCAGTATCGACAGCATATTTTTGCCATGTTGGAAGATAATTTGCGCTGATTTTCTTGAGCTCATCTATCGATAGAGAATCATAATTTTGAATATTTAAATCTGATTTGATATCTGCTGAGCTAACACTACTATCCCATAATAAACGTAGCTCTTCTGCCTCGCTATTGGCTTTTGCATATTTTTTGGGGAGAACAGGAAGACGTTCAATTTTATGGTCTTCTAAAGGTGAAAAATCAAATTCCTGATCATTTTCAAGTCCAGATGTATCTCTTTGTGACGATGTCTGATTATCTTGATATGTCTGAACCGGGTCTTTACCAAGCAAAGGCTTTGCCAATTTACGCGCCCCTACAGGGAGTATTTCAGCTTTCTCTGCTCGCTTTAAAGGCAGAGCACGCTCATCATCATGGAACGAATTTTGCCCAAGATAATATGTCACTCCGCCCATAAAGACGAGGAAAACAGCAATATACATCAAAATATGACTGGCAGATGTGCCCTGAGGTTTATATCGTTTGATTTTACGGACATCCAAAGTCTCTTCATCTTCATCCGGACGCAAACGGCGAATAATGCCCATATCATCTTTATAAAGCATATCATGTTGATCTGGAATATGCGCCGCAGGGAGATGTGATATTGTTTCAGTCTCTGAGCCCCCTCCCCAGCCATCTTCTTCATGCACATAATTTTTGCGCTGCGTGACATAGACTTTAAGTCGATTGAGACATTCCTTGGGGAAATCCACAAAAAAACGCACGAATATATCTTGCACATTGCCGAGCTTAATGGCAGAAATCGTAGAGGCTTTGCTCTGTTCGCTGTTTTTTTTGGTTTCTTCGCCCATGATCGTTTTGATAGATAATTATGATAGTTTTACATATAATCTTGCGCATTATTTAGGCATGTGTGGCGCCGAAGTCACCATACATCGCAATGATAAGGCTAGCAGCCAAATGATACTAAATGGTAAACCAAATGCTATTATTCTCTCGCCCGGCCCATGTGACCCAACTTCAGCAGGTATATCCGTCGAGCTTGTGCAGAAATCTGAAGGCAAAATCCCAATTTTAGGTGTTTGTCTTGGTTACCAGTCAATTGCATATGCCTATGGGGCTCAGGTCCCTAGATCTCCTTTTCCGGTGCATGGCAAGGTCTGTAAAGTCAAACATCACCAGTCAAAAAAATTATTCAAAGATATTCCTGAATATTTTGATGTCACACGTTACCATAGCTTATGCGTAGATAAGGATACTCTGCCTGATTGCTTTGATATTGATGCTGTCAGCGCTGAAAATGACGATGCAGGATTATTAATGGCTATTTCTCATAAGAGCTATCCACAATATGGTGTGCAATTCCATCCGGAAAGTATTCGCACCACATATGGCATGACACTTATCAAAAATTTTCTGACAGAAATTGTGGCATGACCCCTCTCCATGAATCATTGCAAATTTTTGCAAAAACAGAAAATATCTCTCCAGATTTATTTAGGGAAGTCCTTTCTGGAATTGTTGAAGGCAATTATAATGATATCGAGATTGCCGGTTTTCTTATGGGATTTTCAGCATATCAGCTCTCGGCGGCGCATCTTTCAGAGGCCGTCACACTTTTAAGAGAAAAAATGATCACAGTAAAAGCCCCCGAAGATGCAGTTGATTGTTGCGGAACGGGCGGAGATGCAGACAAGATAGGCGGCAGCTTGAATATCTCAACTGCCGTTGCATTTTTGGGCGCTAAAGCCGGACTTTATGTTGCAAAACATGGCAATCGTTCAGTATCGTCTCGTTCAGGCTCGGCTGATGTGCTTGAAGCCCTTGGATATCACATTGAAAGTGACCCAGAATTGCTCTCACAGCAGCTATATACAGAAAAACTTGCTTTTCTGTTCGCGCCCTATTTTCACCCTGCTTTAAAAAATGTAAGCACAGTAAGGAAAACACTTAAAATCAGAACCTTCTTTAATCTGCTTGGGCCGATGCTTAATCCGGCCTCAGTGAAGTATCAACTGATCGGTATTTATGATTTTTCATTGGCGCCGATTATGGCTCAGGTGCTGCGCGATACAGGCACAAAGAGAGCCCTGATTGTCCAAAGCGCAGAAGGCGCAGATGAATTCACTCTCTCAGGAGCTAATAAATATCTTTTGCTTGAAGAAGATGGCTCTCTGCAGAGTGGTACGCTTTCTCCGGAAGATGTTGGGCTTACCTCATATGCCCCTAACATCCTTAAAGGCGGAGACGCAGCCTATAATGCCAAGGCTTTAAAAGCTCTGCTTGACGGGCAGCAAGGCCCCTATCGCGATGTTGTAAACTTAAATTGTGGCGCACTTTTATATGTAGCCGGCAAAGCAAAATCATTTCAAGACGGCGTCGATATTGCGAAAGATATTAGGGCTGACCCTAAGCTTTAAAAGCTTTGCCCCCTTTACGCTTGATCAGTTATCATATATAAAATTTAAAAACAAAAATATAAGGAGTCATTATGGCATCAGCAATAGCACATGATGATATACTCTCCCTCTCAGAGGATCTGGTTAAAAAGACGAAAACTTTCGGAGCAGACCATGCTGAAGTTGTTATTATCAAAACGACTGATACTGGCATAGATGTTCGCAATGGGGAAATAGAAAATAGTGACTATTCAGATGCAATGGGAGTCGGTGTCAGGGTTTTGATCGGGCAAAAATCTGCTACTGTATCAGGTTCTGACTTATCGCCGCAGGCTCTGTCTTCGCTTGCTGAACGCGCAGTATCTATTGCGAAATTTGTTCCTGATGATGAATTTTCTGCAATCGCCCCTGAGGATATGCTGGAGAAAAACCCAAATTATGATTTAGGATGTTATGATGATGCTTTCCCTTCGCTTGACACATTGAGGGAATATGCTTTTGAGACGGAAAAAGTTGCTCTCTCCTATGATGGAATCACAAATAGCGAGGGTGCAGGCTGCTCTTTTGGATCATATGCGCTTGGGCTGGTGGCATCAAATGGCTTTTCGGGACTATATCAAAAGACATTATTCGGCTTGTCATGCTGTGTCCTTGCCGGTGAAGGCACCGAAATGGAGCGTGATTATGATTACACAACAACACCTTTTTTCTCTAAGCTAAAAAAGCCTGATGTTATCGGTAGAAATGCCGCAGAAAAAACGCTTAAAAGATTACATCCCAAACGCATGCGCTCTGGAGAGGTTCCAATCATATTTGATACGCGCTCTGGGCGCTCTCTTTTGGGGTATTTTGCTGGTGCAATTTCCGCCGATAGAGTTGCACGTAAAACCAGCTTTCTGGGAAATGCTGTTGGAGAAAAAGTTTTTGCTGATTCTATTCATATTATTGATGATCCTCACTTAAAGTCTGGCCTTGGCTCATGCCCGTTTGATCTGGAGGGGGTTAGAAATCCAAAGCTTGATATTGTGACAGATGGCACTTTAAATCATCTTTTTAGTCATGGTGCGTCATCTAGACAACTGAATATAACCAATAATGGACGGGCAACACGCTCTGTCAGTGCTGTCCCTTATCCAGCAAGCACCAATCTTTACATGCAAAATGGCACAATGACACCAGCCGCCCTGATGAAAGATATTGATTATGGACTATATGTTATGGACACAATCGGACATGGTATCAATGAAATTACTGGTGATTATAGCATAGGCGCAGCAGGCTTTCTGATAGAAAATGGAGAAATCTCATATCCTGTCAGTGAAATTACTATTGCTGGAAATTTAAAAAATATGTTTTTGAATATGCAGGCTGCGAATGATTTGAAATTTGAATCTCGTAAAAATGTCCCGACATTGCGTGTTGATGGCATGACGGTTGCGGGTGAATAATCTTTTAAAATTTTGAGGAAAATATGGCACGATTACATTTGGTATTTGGTGGAGAACTGAGGGATTTGAAAAGCAAAGAATTTAAAGACCCTTATAAAATAGACATTATAGGCATCTTCCCATCCGAAGAGGAAGCCAATAATGCCTGGCGCGCGGCTGCACAGAAAACTGTCGATAGTGCGCTCACACGTTATTTTGTGGCAGATCTGGCAGATTTACGTAAAGCAGATGATTAGGGCGGAGACCAATTATCTAGGGTAAGCCCTCATTAAATTATGATTGTTTTCTTTCTCCTATGCTGTAAGTAACAATTTCGGTTTAAAAAGTGGGCCTGTAGCTCGGCTGGTTAGAGCTATCTGCTCATAACGGATCGATCGCAAGTTGGAGGCCTACCGGCC
The DNA here is from genome assembly GCA_039025725.1 of Pseudomonadota bacterium. Taxonomy (GTDB): domain Bacteria; phylum Pseudomonadota; class Alphaproteobacteria; order JBCCNR01; family JBCCNR01; genus JBCCNR01. The sequence goes on from JBCCNR010000104.1 coordinate 5,620, forward strand.
TACCACTTTCTCTCTCACGACGATGCGCTCCGTGCATGTCTTCGAGATATCACAGCAAACGGTCGCTGGCACGCAGTCGGGCGCTCATGTTGGTAAGCAATTCGGTTTGCGTTTGGTCTATTGGGTTGTTTTAGAATTATTGTCTTTTTATGCATGATAGCGCATAGTATAACGAACAGACTTCATCTCCTTCAGCTTATTTCAAGATCTCCTTTACATTTTGCAATAGTCTTGAGTGGATAAAAATATTATAAACAGTTTTGAAGTCAAAAATGAAATAAGGAGAGCAATATGAAGGCAATGGTTTTAAAGCAATTTGGCGATAACAGTGAGTTTGAACGCACAGACATACCTAAACCGACCGCAGATAAAGGTCATGTCCTCATTAAAGTAGCTGCAACCAGCGTAAATACGGTCGATACCATGATCCGTACGATGGGGGATGATTTGAAACCAATCACTCCAGATTTACCTGCTATACTGGGCATGGACTTTGCTGGAACGATTGAAAGCGTTGGCGATAGCGTGAGTGGTTTTGCAATAGGAGATGAAGTTTATGGCTGCGCGGGTGGTCTTGCTGATCTACAAGGGACATTGGCCGAATATATGATGGCAGATGCAAGACTTATTGCGTATAAACCAAAATCACTCTCAATGAAAGAGGCCGCTGCACTTCCTCTTGTTGGGATTACCGCTTATGAAGGTTTGA